>JAZNIP010000001.1:0-9553 GCA_045577575.1 Lachnospiraceae bacterium
CTTATACTCTTGCTTTTTCAGTTGATACAAGCCTTCATGATAGGTGACAAAGTTCCCTCTGCCCTTAATCGTATACAAAAATCCCGTTCTCTCCAGCTCTGTATATGCCTTCTGTATTGTATTGGGATTAATGGATAGCTCCATTGCAAGATTGCGAACCGACGGCATCTTGCTATCCGGCTCTAACACGCCGTTAATAATCAGCTTTTGCAGCTTATCTACTACCTGCTCATAAATAGGCCGCGTGTCTTTGTAATCAAGAATAATCATGTTTTCCTCCTTTCTTCAAGCTTCCCTTATACATTTTACCTTGCTCCAAGTGTACTATGTATGTTAATACACTTATATTATCACTTATCCATAAAATGTCAACACAAAATTATATATCTTTTGCGTGACAAAAAAATGCCCGACTGATGTTTCAATCGGGCACTTTTTGTTATTGTTTCTTCTATTGCTGTTTTATTTCTTAATAAGCAGCGACTTTCCTGTCATTTCAACCGGCTGTTCCTTTCCCATTACCTCAATTAGAGTAGGAATAATGTCTGCCAGACATCCGCCTTCTTTTAAAGTATACGCCTCATCATAATTTACAAGAATAAACGGAACCTCATTTGTTGTATGCGCGGTAAACGGTGCACCGGTTTCATAATCAACAAGCTGTTCTGCATTGCCGTGGTCAGCACAGATAAACATTACACCATCAACCTCTTTTAAGGCTGCTACTGCCTTTCCTACACATTCATCAACCGCTTCCACTGCCTTGATAGCTGCCGCTTCCACACCGGTATGTCCTACCATATCCGGGTTCGCAAAATTGATAATAATAACATCATATTTATCGGATTTGATTGCCTCTGTCAGCTTGTCGCATACTTCATAAGCACTCATTTCCGGTTTTAAATCGTAGGTTGCCACATCCTTAGGAGAGTTTACGAGAACTCTGTCCTCACCTGCATTCGGCTCTTCTACACCACCGTTAAAGAAGAAGGTTACATGAGCATATTTTTCTGTCTCAGCGATTCTTGCCTGTGTCATGCCGTTTGCAGCAAGCCACTCACCAAAGGTATTGGTAACAGCAATCTTGTGGAATGCTACTTCTTTATTCGGAATAGTAGGATCATAATCAGAGAAGCATACAAAGGTAAGGTCTAATCTCTTTTCTCTGTCAAAGCCCTTGAAATCATCATCACAGAATGCACGGGTAATTTCTCTTGCACGGTCAGGTCTGAAGTTAAAGAATACAACAGAATCTCCATCCTGAATAAGTGCAACCGGCTTGCCGTCCTTTTCTACAATAGTAGGTTTTACGAATTCGTCTGTTTCTTCTCTGTCATAGGACTCCTGAATACCGACAGGACCACCTGCTGCCTTTAAGCCTTCACCCTTTGTCATCGCATCATAAGCGAGCTTAACACGATCATAGTTGTTATCTCTGTCCATTGCATAGTAACGTCCCATAACAGATGCAATTTCGCCTACGCCGATTTTTTTCATTTCTGCTTCCAAATCCTCTGCATAGCCCTTTCCGCTTGCCGGAGGTGTATCACGTCCGTCCAGGAAACAGTGTACATATACTTTTTCCAGTCCGTTTCTCTTAGCCAGTTCTAATATTCCGTATAAATGTGTATTGTGGCTGTGTACACCACCATCGGATAACAAACCGAACATATGGAGTGCGCTGTTATTTTTCTTACAGTTGTTTACTGCATCAAGCAATGCCGGATTTTCAAAAAATGTACCATCCTGAATCTCTTTTGTAATTCTTGTCAATTCCTGATAAACAATACGTCCTGCACCCATGTTCAGATGACCTACTTCAGAGTTACCCATCTGTCCGTCCGGAAGACCTACTGCCATACCGCTGGCATTTCCTTTCACAAAAGGATATTCCTTCATCAGACTGTCCATAACAGGTGTCTTAGCCTGCGCCACTGCATTTCCGTCTGTTTTGCTATTCAGACCGTATCCGTCCAGAATCATAAGCACTACCGGTTTCTTACTCATATACTTTTCTCCTTTATCTCATTCCATTCATTATTGTTAAAGTCCGTAACTGCAATGATTATACACTCTTTATTTCTCTTTCGCAACCAATTTCCGAAAAGCTCTTGCGCCTTTTTCTCAAAAAGATTAGAATAATAAGACTATTATTACCGAGGTATCACTTTATGGTTACTTTATTAATTCATTTTTTTATTCCGAACTATGAACAAACCACTTTGCCCGAGGTACGTCAGAAATATGGTATTTTAAGCGGTGGTGTCGGCATCTGTCTGAATATTGTGCTGTTTCTTTTTAAGCTGATTACCGGCATCCTCAGCAGCTCCATTTCCATCATTGCAGATGCCTTTAATAACCTCTCCGATGCCGGTTCTGCCATCATCACCCTGATTGGATTCCAGATTGCCGGGCACGAAGCAGATTCCGACCACCCCTTCGGTCACGGAAGAAGCGAATATATTTCCGGACTCATTGTTTCGGTTATTATTTTATTTATGGCTGTAGAGCTGATTCGCTCCTCCGTTGATAAAATTCTTCACCCACAATCCATTGTTTTTACTCCGTTTGTACTGGGCGTATTAATCGTTTCCATTTTCATAAAGCTGTATATGTATTACTACAATCGATCTCTCAGCAAAAAAATTGCATCCTCTGCCCTACAGGCAACCGCAACCGATAGCTTGGGGGATGCCCTTTCGACTATGCTCGTTCTGGCTGCAGCTGTCACATCACATCTGTCCGGCTATCACATCGACGGCTACTGCGGTATTCTGGTCGGGCTGATTATTTTTGCAGGAGGAATACAGGCGACCAAAGACACCATCAGTCCGTTGCTCGGTCAGGCACCCGAACCGGATTTCATCGACCAGATACATAATATTGTAAATCAATATGAAGAGGTGCTTGATTTGCATGACCTGATTGTCCATGATTATGGTCCCGGACGGCGCATGATTTCTCTCCACGCAGAAGTACCTGCAAAGGGTAATATACTGGAATTGCACGACACCATTGATAACATTGAAAAGAGATTACAGCGTGAGCTGCACTGCTCTGCCGTTATTCATATGGATCCTGTTATGAACGATGACGAAGAAACCTTACATTGTAAGGAACTTGTCACCGATATCCTAAAGGAAATCGAGCCGGTGTTGTCCCTTCACGATTTCCGCATTGTAAAAGGGACTACCCACACCAATCTGATTTTTGATGTAGTCGTCCCTTATAAAGTATCATATTCCACGGAATCCTTACAGCAGGCGATTGAACAGCGGCTTTGGAAAACACATCCGCATTATTACTGTGTGATTGAAATTGACCATTCTTAAATCAGTCATACATCAGTCGGATTCCTCTTCCGGCAGATACACCTCATCTATTACATCCACCTCGTCATACGGCAGGAAAAACTCCATAATTCCTGCCCTGGCAGGTGCAATAATATCTTCATTACAAATCACATACATTCCCTTTTCATCCGTATACCAAGTGCTGTCTGTCAAAATATCTTCTAAATAGCCGGTATAGTTATCCTTTAAAATATCTTCGTATTCTTCTTCCTGCAATAACTCGCCGATATATGCAAGACTTTCTGTGCGAATCTCATCCAAATGAGAAGCCGCTTCCTCCAATGACAAACGTTTGCCTGTCCAGGTATCAAAATTATAGGCAACTCTGACGTGATTTGTTTTCTCACCACCAGTCTTGACAAAGGTATTCTCCACCACACAAAGCATCTGCTCATCCAATCGTTTCAGTTCATACTCTCTGCCGATTGCATAGGTTTCCCATTCCTCTTCATCATCGTCCTCTTCCCATTCGTAATAGGCATCCTCCACAACCTCTACATATAGTTCAACGGTATCCTCCCATGCTTCATTTCTCGCTTTAAAAAACGCATTAATTTCCTCTTGTGCAAGCTCATTTCCCGGAATTACTACCGATATATCATTGACCTCTTTAGTCAATAGCGTAATGTCATCATTCCCATAAGCTTCTTTTATCGTTTTTGTAATATCTGCCGCAAGTGTCTCTGCTTCTGTCTCTTGAATTTCATCTGTTATGACCTCCGGCTCCTCTGTTTCCTTTTCAATAACAGCTTCCTCTTTTGTCTGCTCTGCCACAGGCACTTCCTCCTGCTGCTCCACGACTGCTTCGTCCTTACCGCAACCGGTCAAAAGAAGCATAACACAGATAAAAGCCCATATACAGCTCTGACACTTTTCTCTTTTTTTCATATACGTTCCTCCCATCCGGCCTTGTCCAAGTATCACCTTTTAAAAGCCTTATGCCCATCGTACTATGACAAGCAGTGTCCCCTCTTCAACCGAAATTTCTGCCTTTTCTCCAATAAATTCATTGCTGATTCCAATCGGGAAATCCTCTTTAATGACTGCATCAGTCAATTGGTATTTCAGTCCTTTTTCCGACACTCCCTTTGCTGTCCCTCCTATTGCAAAAACAGAAAGTACCCCTTCCATTTCCTCTCGAAATGATATTGCTTCATCACGCACTATTGTCATCATCATACAGCCATCCCAAATATATGCCTTTGCTCCGGCATTTTTCAGAAAAAGCAGACATTGAATATTGGCAATCGTATGCTCCAGTCTGCCGCCCATGGCACCGTAAAGATGAAATTCTTTGCATCCCTGTTCCAGCCCATATCGAAGCGCGGCCAGCGTATCCGTATCATCCTTTTCCGGATTCAATCGAATGAGCCTTCTCGGCACAGTCTCTTCCTCACTGTATTTTGTTTCAATCTGCTTCACATACTTTTCTTCAAGCGAGTCCAAATCTCCAATAATCACATCCGGCTCTATTTCAAAAATATTACAATACATGTAGCCGCCATCTACTGCGATTATCAAGTCCTCTTCTTTTACCGGAATATCGGAAATCTCCAAATCTCCTGCACAAACCACAATACATCTGTCTTGTTTTTTCATTCTTTTCCCCTGTTTTATCATTCTGTTTTATTTTAAAAGCGCAGTACAATTCCAAGCACTGCTGCAATCAAAAGCCATACTGCCGGATGATATTTCTGCAATTTCTTTATCTGCAATAAACCAAATACAATCACACATAAAATAATGGTTTTTACAGCCGGCTCATAGCCCTCGGCGGTCTGAGTGAAAAGAGACACCTTACATACGCCATATACCGCAGAAGCGATAATTGCAGTTACTGCCGGACGAATTCCTGCAAAAGCCCCCTTGACATACTTATTCTCATTAAAATTTTCTAAAAACTTTGCAATCAGGGTAATCACAATAATACTTGGAATCACCAACCCCAGTGTAGATACTATACCCCCCAGCCCACCTAATGTCTGGAATCCCGCATAGGTTGACATATTCAGACCAAGCGGTCCGGGTGTGGATTCACTGATGGCAATCATATTCGTCAGTTCTTCCATTGTGTACCAGTCAAATTTTTCAGTTAAATCCATCAAATAAGGAAGTGTCGCCGGGCCTCCACCTACCGCAAAAAAACCGATTTTCATAAATTCCCAGAACATCTGTCCCATCAATTCCAGTTTCATGCCCTTTTCCCTCCTACAACATACACCAAAATACCCACACAGGCAGCCGCAAGCACAATGCATACCGTAGGAATTGAAGAAAACATAGCAAGCAGAAATGCAATCCCGCAAACACTCCAGCAAAATGCATTTTTCAAGCTCTTCTTAGCAAGTGTCAGAACTGTATTCAGCATAAGAGCACAAACTACCGCACGCACTCCCATTAACGCATGCTGTACCCATACATTCTCTATAAATGCCTGTAAGCAAATCGCCACAAGTGTAATAATCACAATCGACGGTGTAATCATACCCAGAGTAGATACAATACCACCCATCACACCTTTTCTCTTATATCCTACATAAGTAGCTGTATTTACCGCAATGATACCCGGAGTACACTGACCGATTGCATAGCAGTCAAGCAGTTCTTCCTCCTTTATCCAATTTTTTTTCTCTACCAGCTCGTATTTGAGCATAGGAAGCATGGCAAGACCGCCACCAAAGGTCAGTCCCCCTATTCTCAGAAAGGCAAAATACAACTGCATATACTCATTCATATCCGTTCCTCTTTTTCTAAATCTTTTTTCTAAATCTTTCTTATCATAAACTATTTTTCCAAATTCTTCTACCCCTCTTATTTAAAATATGCTATGCTGTTCTCGACATCATTCGTCGAAAGGGGTACATTTTATGGCTACATTTCCTTCTGTAAGAGAAACAACCCTGACTCCCATCCAGAGACAGGCACTGGAAGCCCGCTACCGTCAGGCCGCAAAAGAATATTTTCCTGCACGTGTCAGCTATTATGAAAAAATCATTGGTGTTACACACAACGCCATCCATATACGCGACCAGAAAACCCGTTGGGGAAGCTGCTCCTCAAAAGGAAATCTGAATTTTAACTGGCGACTTATGCTTGCTCCGCCCCGGGTGCTTGACTATGTAGTTGTCCATGAGCTTTGCCATCGCAAAGAAATGAACCATTCCAAAGCATTCTGGAATGCTGTCGAAACGGTTCTTCCTGACTATAAAGAGCTGCGAAAATGGCTGCGTGACAACGGCAATACTCTTTCGCTTTAATTATTTTGTAATCGCAATCTGGCACATCTGCATTGTAGTAAGTGCCGCCTCGTGACTCTCCGGTGTAACACCGGCGCAGCAGGAGGCATCCACGGAAATATTGATTTCCGGCATTACAGCTTTTAACAAAAGTGCATTGGATACAACACAAATATCGGTACAAAGTCCAACCAATTCAATTTCAAGCTCCTCTTTATCATTTTCTGCCTGCAACAGTTCTGCAAGCACAACACTTCCGAAGGTAGGCTTATTAACAATGGTTGCTGCACCTAATGCCTCTGCTACCGCTGCGTTAATTTCCCATCCCTCTGTTCCTTCTATACAATGAACCACCGGAAGCTTCTTTCCCTCTGCTGTTTCCAAATAGTTCTCCTGATGAGAATCTCTTGTAGCATAAATATTTTCCGGTGCATATTGTCCAATCTTTTTTACGACCTTTTCTACAATTGCTTCCGCTTCCTTCGTCCCCAAAGAACCGTCAATAAAATCATTTTGCATATCAATTACTACTAATACCTTTTTCATACTCATCCTCTTTTCCTTTTTTCTTTTCTATCCTATTTTTCCGGTTACAACATTCTCATTTCTTGACAGTAGCACACATATCTCATCTTGTCAATTTTCAGAAAATTCGATACACTATAATTGTCTACAAAAGATAAGGAGATTATATCATGCACGAGTATTTGGTTCCTCTTCATATGTTATATACATTTTCTCCGTTGATTACGATACTCTTTGTTGTTCCCTGTATCATTTATCAACAGCGAAAATACGGTCGCATCCATTTTTATCGTGCTGCTGTTATGTATACTTTTTTTCTGTATTTAATCTGCCTGTATTTTTATATCATTACACCACTTCCATCCATAGAGTATGTACTGGCCAATCCACTTCCGATGAAAATTCAGCTACATCCCTTTGCCTTTGTCTATGATTTTGCGGAACAGGCCTATTGGGTTGTCAGCGGCATCGGCACAGTCAACATCTCCCATTCCGCATGGTTTCAGGTACTTGGAAACATCTGTGTGTTTGTACCCTTTGGCATCTACCTGCATTATTATTTTCATTACAGCTTAAAATGGACGATTCTTTTTACCTTTTTCCTGACTCTGTTTTGTGAACTGACACAATTAAGCGGTTTATATGGCATTTACCCCGCCCCTTATCGCATCTTTGATATCAATGATTTAATGTTTAATACGCTTGGAGGTGTGCTTGGACACATTATAGCTCCCTCTCTGACTCACAAATTACCGGAAATTCTCCGGTAATTTTCATTTTTCTTTTTGAATTTCTTTCTTTTCTTTTTAGAGTTCTGTCACGATTTGGACACATTTCCCATATATAATAAAATCATCAAATGAAGTTAATGCTTTTGCAAGGCGCGTATGCATGGTGTTGGCTTCGACTACCAACAACCTTAATCGAAAGATTAAGTCTTCATAAATACTCCCCCTCATAGTATAGTAAAAGCAAAAAAGGAAGATGAAATTCATCTTCCTTTTTGCTTTTAATCAGTATAACTATTTATAGTTTACAATAGCACCAAACTCTTCTTTCAGAGAAGCACCACCTACAAGACCACCGTCGATATCCGGCTGAGCGAATAATTCAGGTGCTGTCTTAGCGTTTACAGATCCGCCGTACTGGATACGAACTGCTTCTGCTGTTGCTGCATCATAGATATCAGCGATTGTCTCACGGATTGCTTTACATACTTCCTGAGCCTGCTCTGTTGTAGCTGTTTTACCTGTTCCGATAGCCCAGATTGGTTCATAAGCGATTACCATGCTTGCAACCTGCTCTGCTGTAATTCCCTGTAAATCGGATTTGATCTGTAAGTTAATCCAGTCAAGAGTTACACCGGATTCTCTCTGCTCTAAAGACTCACCACAGCAAAGGATAGGTGTCAGACCAGCTTCAAATGCTTTTTTCACTTTTTTGTTCAGCAGCGCATCATCCTCTTTGAAGTAATCACGTCTCTCGGAGTGTCCGATGATAACATACTTAACACCTGCATCTACTAACATAGCTGCGGAGATTTCTCCTGTGAAAGCACCTTTCTCTTCGAAGTACATATTTTCAGCACCAACTGCTACGTTTGTACCTTTTAATGCTTCTACTACTGGTACGATATCGATTGCAGGTACGCAGTATACTACATCTACGTCATCACTTACTACTAAATCTTTTAATGTGTTTACTAATTCTACTGCCTGGCTTGGAGTCATGTTCATTTTCCAGTTGCCGGCTACGATTTTCTTTCTTGCCATTTTGATTTCTCCTATACTAAATTCTTATTTATCGTCTGCTGCCATTACACCCGGAAGTGCTTTTCCTTCGAGGAACTCTAAGGAAGCGCCGCCGCCTGTGGAAATATGGCTCATCTTATCTGCAAATCCAAGCTGGTTAACTGCTGCTGCGGAATCACCACCACCGATGATAGTTGTAGCATCTGTTTCAGCCAGAGATTTTGCAACTGCAATAGTACCTTTTGCAAGTGTAGGGTTCTCAAATACACCCATCGGTCCGTTCCAAACAACTGTCTTAGCGGATTTAACAGCATCTGCAAACATTTCTGCTGTCTTTGTACCGATATCAAGACCTTCCATATCAGCCGGAATCTGGTCAGCATCTACTACCTGAACATCGATTGGTCCATCGATCGGATTCGGGAAGGAAGCTGCGATTGTTGTATCGATAGGAAGTAAGAGCTGTTTTCCGAGCTCTTCTGCTTTTGCCATCATTTCTTTACAGTAGTCAAGCTTCTCATTATCTACGAGAGAGTTACCTACTTCCAGTCCTTTTGCTTTTAAGAATGTGAATGCCATACCACCACCAATGATAAGAGTATCACATTTCTCAAGCAGATTGTTGATAACGTTTAATTTATCAGCAACTTTTGCACCACCAAGGATAGCAACAAAAGGTCTTACCGGA
>JAZNIP010000002.1:0-4947 GCA_045577575.1 Lachnospiraceae bacterium
AGGCTGCCAATAAGAAGCTGACAGACAAACAGATTTGTATCATGAATGCCGGCTCCATAGCAGAGGCTGCACTGGTATTAAATAATGTGTTCGAAGCTGCAGAGGCAGCGGGCGCGCAGTATGTAGAAAATGTCAGGCTGCTTAACGAAAGACAGCAGGAAGTATGCGGACAGACAGAAAAAGAGAGCAACGAGAAAGCTGCAAGTCTCTTGGCGGATACTGAGAAGCAGTGCCTGGAGCAGACAGAGAGCACGGAAGCATATTGCCGGAATCTGAAGGCAGATGCCGAGGAAAAATGCCGCAAACTGGTAGAAGAGACGGAGCAGAAATGCCTTGAGTTAGAGACAGCTACAGCAGAAAAATGTATGAACATGGAGCAGGAAGTGCAGATAAAGATTCAGGCGTATTGGAATGATGTATCCGTGCGGTTGGAGTCATTTTATGCAGAGCATGCCGGCTTACGTGAATTACTGTCGGTGTTAGGACAGAAATAAGACTGATAAAAATTTCGTGGAAAAAAAGTAATGGAAGGATTGTTGATAACGGCGATTTGACAGCAGAACGGAGATTTATATGAAGAAAAAGCAAAACATACAGCTGCCGGAAATCAGCCAGTTAGAAGCGGAGTTGCAGCGTGAAAAATATAAAAAGCGTTACAGAAGCGTATTAAGAAGTACTGTCTATACCTTGATTGTAGTTGCTGCAATAGCAGTTCTCGTGGCAGTGTTATTTCTTCCAGTATTGCAGATTTATGGCAGCTCCATGACACCTACACTGGAGGAAGGGGAAATAGTAGTTTCTGTAAAAGGAACCGATTTTAAAACCGGAGATTTAGTGGTTTTTTATCTGGGGAATAAAATATTGGTAAAGCGTTATATCGCAGGTCCCGGTCAATGGGTCGACATAGATGCGGACGGCAATGTATACGTGGACGGAGCTCTGCTGGAAGAGCCGTATCTGGCAGAAAAAGCATTAGGGGATTGTAATATTGAATTACCGTACCAGGTCCCGGATAACCGTATGTTTTGTCTGGGGGATCACCGTGCAACATCGGTGGATTCGCGAAATACGGCAGTTGGCTGTATTTTCGAGGAACAGCTCGTGGGCAAGATTATATTTCGGGTCTGGCCTTTGGATAAATTTGGAATTTTAGAATAGGAGGGGTGATATGCTTGAAAAATGATTTGTTAAATCAGGTGGCAAAATATAATAAGATACATCAGCATAAAAAGCGTTGGTATCGGGTTGTAACCTGTCTGGCAGCGATAGTTGTATTTTGTACGACTTATGCGTTGATATTGCCGGCTATTACTATGGAAAACACCCCAACCTGCGGCAAGGAAGAGCATGTACATACGAAAGGCTGTTATCGGTATGAAAGTGTGGTTGTCGAGAAGGAAACTGACGAGGTTTCGACGGAGTCTGTGGACAGTGAGCAGGAAGTAGATGCAGTGCAGGCAGAGGCGGAACTGGTATGTGACGCAGAAAGACTGGCACTTCATGTGCATACGGAGGCGTGTGTTGACAGTGAAGAAAATGTGATATGCGGTTACGCAGATTTTGTAGTTCATGAGCACAATGAAATCTGTTATGACGAGAGTGGAGAACTGCGTTGTACATTGCCTGAAATTAAGGTGCATGAGCATGAAGATGCTTGTTATACTGTGACGGAAGTGAAAGATGTGCAGGAAGGCACAAATTCGGCTGCTGAACAAGTTGTTACGGCGGCAGCGGGCGAAACGGCAGAGTGTGACGCAGAAACTGTTACAGAGGCTGTGAGCGGGCAAAATGAGGCTGTGGCTGTAGCGGAGACAGTATCCATGACGGAGGCAGCATCGGTACCGGAGGCAGCGTTGGTAACGGAGACGGTATCCACACCGGAGGCGACAGCAGTAACGGAGTCAGTGCCTGTGGCGGAAATAACGGTAGTGCAGGAGTTGATTTGTCAGGAGAAGGAGATAATTCTGCACGAGCATGTGGAGAAATGTTTTGATGCAAACGGGGCTTTGATTTGTGGGATGCTGCAGATTACAGAACATGTACATACGGAAGACTGCTTAGAGACAGCGGAATTAAGTGCAGATTCAGACGTGGAGACAAGTGCAGATACAAGTGGAGTACCTGATACTGACTCGACAGGAGAGATTGGCTTGGAGCCGGGGGAAGAATCAGGTACGGAGTCAAGTGAAGAGATAAGCCTGGAACCTATATTGGTATGTGGAATGGAAGAGCATACACATGATATCATTCGTTGTTATAATGATCAGTTAGTTGATGCGGGTATGGCGGAGGACGGAGTAACCGCTTTATCCAGGCAAAAAGAGAGAATAAATAGAGTAAATACAGCTATCGTGAACTTGCCTACATATGAAGAGGTAGAAAATCAATTATTAGAGTATGAAAATGCTGATGATATGGATGGCTATACCGAATATTATAAAACGGTATCACAACAGGCACTCAGCGCCTATGTACTATATGAGGATTTGAATGAGACGGAGCGGGCTGAAGTAATTAATTTGGATAAGTTATTAGATTTGGAATGGCTTTGGTCGGCAAGAACACTGGAAATTACGCAAGGCGTTGAGGTTTACCAGATTAATTCTTATAGCAACAATGCAGATACTGTCATTTTTTGGGGGCAGTCCGCTGATGATTATGGCTATGACAGCATGGATTTTTCGTATTGGACAGCGGTTATTGTGGAGGAAGATGCTGAAGGGATATTGTATGTATCAGAGTGTATCTCCACAGCTCTAGTAGATAAAAGTACCTATGCTCCCAAAACAGAGCATGGTTTTGTCCTGTTGATTTGGCATGGAACAATTGCAATAGATGCACTGAATATTGAAGTAGGGAACCTGGTTTCGGTCCCATTTGATTATACACAGACTGGCGTATATACGGGAACCAGCTATGGTTCTGTCACCTTTGCAGATGGAGGGTTCAAGGAAGAGAAAGACAATACTGATAAGCTGGAAATTGTTCAGAGTGCAGATACCAGTAAGCTGATAGAGGTAAATCTATACAATTATAAGGATAATATTAATGAGCTTTGGAGAACAGATTCCAAATATCCGGGTTTTCAACAGGATGAAGGAACTACATCTGTAGGAAGTTCCTTTACTGCATTTGGTTTTAATTTTGGAAATAATATTACAGCCGATTTAAGTGCAGGGGAAAGTAGTATTACAAATAAAGGAGGCAGTATTAATGCAACTATGGGTACCTATGACGGAGTGGATTATGGTAATGCTAATCTTCCTATTTCAGATGCAATGTATGCCACTTTGCTGGATGGATATCCGGCGTTAGCAGATGGAACAAGTTTGGGTTATTTGTTTACTGACAGTGAATATGCGGATAAACAGAATCAGATAAGTATAAACGGACTCTTTCAGAAAAACGAATTAACAGGTGCGTATTCTTTTAATAGTCGTGAAAATCATGCTCAATTTAATCCGGAAAATAATACGTTTACTTTATATAGACAAATTATTTCATCTAATTTTATGATGTATCCCTTCGGAAATTTTCTTCCGTTTAATGATATCGTAAAATTGTGTGCACAGACAAGTTTGATTGATCGAGAGTATATGTTAAGTATTGCTTCCAGTGCGCAATATAAGGCCAATACAGGCATGGGAAAAGAATATGCAAGCTTGGCAGAATCGCTTCAGGCATTTACAGGGCTGTTGGATGCCAAATATGGAATGGACTGGACTGCAGCAGATGCTATGAACGAATACTTTTCCGCAGCAAAATTGAATGCATCTTTTCATCAAGCGGATAGTTTATTACAAAATCTTTATTCTATTGATTTTGATGAGCCTACCAATTTTTTCTTTGGTATGGAAATGAAAATGAATTTCATGCAGCCTAAGAATGGTTTGACAGGGAATGATGGTCAGCAACCAATGGTGTTTTATTTCACAGGTGATGATGATGTTTGGGTTTATATTGATGATATATTGTTTCTTGATTTATCCGGTATTCATCGTCATGTAGGAGGAGAGATAGATTTTGTAAATGGTATTGTAAATTACTATGCTCTTGATGTATCAACCGGAGATGTTTCGACTGTTCCATATAAAACTGTGACTTTTTCAGAGATTCTCGGTAATACAGATAGTTTAAATGAACAGGGTACTTTTAAAAATTATAGTTATCATAGTTTTAATTTTTATTATATGGAGCGTGGTGCAGGATCCGGCGTATGTCGTATGAATTTCAACTTCCCGTTGCTTAAACAGAATGCTATTTCGGTAGCGAAGGAGCTTACCGTAGATGAACAGGATAAATTAGCACTTTTGGGTAATCCAGATTTTAGGTTCCAGGTACTGAGAGCTGACATTGACAGTAGTAAAACGGAAGAATTATTTATCGGGGCCGGAGTGACGTATACCATTTATGATGATCAAAATAAAGTGATTGGTACCGGTAAAACAGATTCCAATGGTGTCTTTAAGTTAAAGGCAGGGCAAAGAGCAGAATATGCCGATATTGCAGAAAATTCCGGTAAATATTATGTACGTGAATTGTTGGATCCGGCTGTATTTGCACAGTATGGCAGCATTACCGTTGACGGCAGCAGCACCACGACCAGTAATAATATTACCGTGGGTTCCGATATTTTTACCGGTGTAAGCAGTCCTGTAAAGGATGCTTCAGACGGTACAACAATCTTTCATTTTAATAATCAAGTGGAATTCAATAAGCTGGGTTCCTTGGAGATTCAAAAGATTTTAAATGCTTATCCGAATACCAGAATGATTTCGGAATTTGAATTTTATGTTACTTTGGACGCTAGCCCGATTCCGGAGGGTACGGAGTATACCGTAACGTTCACTGACGGAACAGAACCTCAAACGCGTACAGTAGCGGAGGGAAAAGCAGGCATTATTGCAGTGCCAGCAGGTGCCACTGCAAAGCTTGAAAAAATTATTG
>JAZNIP010000003.1:0-5160 GCA_045577575.1 Lachnospiraceae bacterium
TCGGTAAGTACCTCAACGGTCTGCTCGGAAAGATGATAGCGACAGAGCCGATAGTCGGAGGAAATGTCCATGTAATAGACATAATCACCGTGTACTATGGGATTGTATACATCACCTTGAAAAACAGGGGTAACGGAATTATCCGCAGGGTTTAACGTATAGAGGAAATGATCATTTCCGGTACCGCCGAAATAAAGGAGCCCTTTGTTAATACAGGCAGGATTAATCAGATAATCCGCCACTTCGGCAGGATTTTTCTTGTCAATATCAATGCGCCAAAGCACCGTTCCCGACTTGGCAGGATTTGCCTGATAGAAAACGGTGTTGTCACACAATGCCAAAGAGGGGGACGGGATGCGCTTTAAGCAAGTCGCGTCTTTTCCGTTCTTTTTCATACGATATACACCGTTGATGCGTAAAACGGAAGCAAAGCTGTCAGAGGCAGTGGACTGACTTTGATAAAGGTAAAGATAATCTCCGGCAGCGTTGATGGAGCTGACCGTTGCTTCTGAAAGCTTTTTTACATCGGTTTCGTTCGGCTTCATGGAATACAAACAGCCGTTGTCATAGGCATTGGAAAAATAGACAATGCCCTCATCCTCACAAAACAGCCCTCCGTTATTCAGATTTCCGGCAGTGTTGCCTACTGTACCGACAGGATTTTTGGGTACATGCTTGAATAAAATAGAAAATATACATAAAATCACAAGCACCAATAGTGGTATCAAAAGAACAAGAGCATTTTTTATTTGGCGCATAAAAGTCCTTCCTGCAATACAAGTTATACATTTTTAAATCTTTTTACCTCGCTGTCAAGCTGCCTTGAAATGTTTTGATTGGATACCGTTTCTTTTTGAATTTCACTGATGGCACCTACAAGGTTAGATACATTTTCTGCTACATCTACGATACCCTTTGCATTTTCGTCCACAGCAGTGGAAATGTCATTGATACCGGTATTCATAGCCAGCATGGTGCGGTTGATTTCAGTAGTATTTTGGGCAAAGTCAGCAAGAATGCTGTCCATGCTGTCTGCATCCTTTTCGTATTGCTCTGCAATCGTAACAAAATCATCGTAATCTTTCAATACTTTTTCATTGATAAATTTTAATACATATTCGGCATTTTGTGAGAGCTTTTCGACTGCGTTGGTAACAACATCGCTGATATTTTGGATGTTATTTGCTGTATTGCGGCTGTCGTCTGCCAGTTGTCGAATTTCATCGGCTACTACAGCAAAGCCTTTTCCTGCTTCTCCTGCTCTTGCAGCTTCAATGGAAGCATTTAAAGACAGCAGGTTTGTCTGATTGGTAATGCCCAAAATTTCACTTGTTAATTCCTTAATCTGTTCAACACTACGGCTTTCCTCAACTGCCTCCTCAAGAGCGGTCCGTATATCGGAAATAAGCTGTCCGGTAGATTCTTTGTCATGAACCGTGTTTTTATAGACATCCTGTGCCCGTTCTTTAATGGTTGTTACAAAGAGTGCACCATCGTTTGCCTGTTCGGACATGGAACGGACATCGGTCAGAATACTACTGCTGCCTTCTGCAATTTGAGTCAGAGTGGCAGAGATTTCTTCCATGCTGGCAGACATTTCTTCCATTGCAGCAGAGATGCCGCTGGCATTGGTAGTGGAATCATTTAATTCGTAGCTTACTTTTTCGGCAGAAATCATCAAATCAGAAGCATTTCCTTTTAATTGCTGCATAATCCGCTGTAATGCTTCAATAAAGTTATTAATACCCTGCGTCATCTGACCGATTTCATCGGAGGATTTTACAGGAATGCGTTCCGTTAAATCGCCTTCATTATTAATAATTTTGGTTACAATGTTTTCAAGTGCCTGACCGGAGAGGCGAGCCGGCCTCGCAATGGTGCGCATTACAATGAAAATAGTGACTCCGACGATAATAACAAATAAAATCATAATTGCATAACAGAATACATAGGTACCGTCAATTTTCGTTTCTGTTTTGGTAAGTATGCCGGTCTGCTTTGTATGTAAAAGCTCATTAAAGGCATCCTCGGCCTCTTGTGCAGGTGCTTTTGCGGAAGCCAGAGAAGCGATTTTGGTTTCCAGTGCGGTAAAATCAGACGCCTGGGCATCGGCTAAAACAGATGTCGCATATGTTACAAAATCAGAAAGTGCAGTATTCCAGGCGTGATAGCTGTTTATGATCTCAGTGTCTTTTGTGTTTTGGCAGAGTACTCCGAGAGAAGTGAGACCGGCAGAGGTATCATGGATGCTTGCTTCCAGCTTTTGTTTCATTAGATTAAATTCATCCGTTCCCTGTTTATAATAGGAAAGATTGGAATATAACTGCATCTGTTGGAAAGCAGTGGAAATATTATTTTTTTCCTGTTGCATTTCGGTGTAGTTTTTGATGGAAGCATTATAGTCCTGAATGGTACCAAGTGCTGCGATATTGAGTATCATAGCGATACCGAACAGGGCAGCGAGTGTTATGAGTGCAGAAAAGACTTTAAAACCGATGGTTTTTTTCATTTGTAAACCGACCTCCTTAAATCGTAGTATGATGTAACAACAAATGTAAATCAATTTAATATATTATAACTCCATTTTACGAAAATTTACAATTATATTTTCGAATTTACGAAAAATTTACATGGTAGGAAGAAGTGTGGATTTTACCACGGATTTACTTTTCATTTACTTGCATGGCAGTTGGAATTGCTGTAAGATATTTGTTAGAAAAACAAAAGAAAACGGAAGGATAATGATATGTTGGATTTGGGTCAGCTGAGGCAGGGACTGGATGAAATAGACAGACAGATTGTGGAGCTGTATGAGAAGCGTATGGAGCTGTGCAGTCAGGTGGCGGATTATAAAATCAGTACCGGAAAAAAGGTATACGATAAGATAAGAGAAGAGGAGAAGCTTAGATGTGTCAGAGGGATGACACACAATGAGTTTAACAATCGTGGTGTGGGAGAGCTGTTTGAGCAGATTATGTCTATGAGCCGTAAGCTGCAATATCAGAAGCTGGCAGAAATGGAAGGAAC
Source organism: Lachnospiraceae bacterium (assembly GCA_045577575.1). Taxonomy (GTDB): domain Bacteria; phylum Bacillota; class Clostridia; order Lachnospirales; family Lachnospiraceae; genus VSOB01. Next base: position 3,028 of record JAZNIP010000003.1, read on the forward strand.
CGGCAGGCTGCCCTTTATTGCTGTGGAGGAGCTTGACACAAAAGCAGCCCGTGTCGTATTTCAGGGAGCAGAGGGGGCTTATTCTCATGCAGCCATGCAGACTTATTTTGGAGATGAAATCAAAAGCTTTCATGTGGATACTTTTCGTGATGCCATGAGTGCCATTGACGAAGGAAGCGCAGATTTTGCGGTGCTTCCGATTGAAAATTCCACGGCAGGCATTGTGAGTGAAATTTATGATTTGCTTGTTGAATTTGAAAACTATATTGTAGGTGAGCAGATAATAAAAATAGAGCATTGTCTGCTTGGAGTGCCGGGGGCAAAGGAAGAGGAGATAAAAACAGTCTTTTCGCATCCGCAGTCATTGATGCAGAGTGCCAGATTTCTTTCTGCGAAAGACTGGAATCAGATTAGTATGAAGAACAATGCGTTTGCAGCCAGAAAAGTGTCGGATGAGGGAGATAAGACTCAGGCAGCCATTGCTTCCGAGCATGCCGGCAGAGTTTATGGATTAGAAGTGCTCAGAAAAGGGGTTAATCAGTCGGCAAACAATTCTACCAGATTTATTATTGTAACCAATCAAAAGATATTCCGTAGAGATGCAGGGAAAATCAGTCTGTGTCTGGAAGTACCGCATCAGAGTGGTTCGTTGTATCGTATTTTATCACATTTTATATATAACAATCTGAGTATGTGTAAAATTGAGAGCCGCCCGATTGAAGACAGAACCTGGGAATATCGGTTTTTTATTGATTTTGAGGGGAATCTGGCAGATGGTGCAGTAAAAAATGCACTCAGAGGACTTCGGGAAGAAGCAAGAATGTTAAAAATACTTGGAAATTATTAAAAGAGGAATTAATATGCGTGAACAGGAATTATTAATATACAGAGATTTTGAAGAGGAAGATTTGCTGCATGACATGTCATGGTTGATGGAGAATTATGCAGATGAGTATTACAATGAGCAGGATAAGGCAGCTCTTTTCTATGATTGCATGCACAGACTGCTTGAGCTTTCAGGAAGTCATGGATTTTATGGGAATCTGTGGCATTGCTATTTATCCAATCTTTTGGCAAACAGTGAGAACAGTTATAGCACTGCCTGTGAAGTGATAGGCAGCATTGAGGGAACGATTAACGAAGCGGTTTTACATGACTTTGAGATTTTAAAGGAATTTTACGATTATGATTTTACGGATATGGTAGAAAAGCTGAATATAAAAGGCTTTTCCCTTGTATTGAATTATCATATCGGTACGAGGAGAGGTAAGGTATACAATAGCCGTATTCGTGACAGAATTTGTGAACTGGCGGTAAAATTTGCACAGACTGCTACTCCGCAGGAGATGAAAGAAACCATGACGGAGTTTTATCGGGAGTATGGAGTCGGACGTTTTGGTTTACATAAGGCATTCCGTGTAATTCATACAGAAAATGGAGCGGAGATTCATCCGATATTAAATATTGCGCATGTAAAGCTGGATGATTTGGTTGGCTATGAAATTGCAAAAAAGAAGCTGATAGATAATACAGAAGCATTTGTAGAAGGGCGGAAGGCGAATAACTGTCTGCTTTTCGGTGATGCCGGAACCGGAAAGTCTTCCAGCATTAAGGCAATTGCCAATGCTTACTATAATAAGGGGCTTCGTATCATTGAAATATACAAGCATCAGTTTCAGGATTTGAATGATGTAATTGCTCAGATTAAAAACAGAAATTATAAATTTATCATTTATATGGATGACCTCAGCTTTGAGGATTTTGAAGTAGAGTACAAGTATTTGAAGGCTGTAATTGAGGGCGGACTTGAGAAAAAGCCGGATAATGTTCTGATTTATGCGACTTCCAACAGACGTCACCTCGTAAGAGAGCGTTTCAGTGACAAGGAAGACCGAAATGATGATTTGCATACCAATGATACGGTACAGGAGAAGCTGTCTCTTGTTTCCCGGTTTGGTGTGACGATTTTCTTTAGTTCACCGGATAAAAAACAGTTCCAGAATATTGTAAAGGTGCTGGCTGAGAGAAACGGTAGAGCTTGCCCTTTCCGTCAGGTTTAAGGAGGAGCGAGAGGTGAGCGAAACGAGGCTGGGAGTCAGTCCAGCCGAATGCCTCGTAAAGGAGGTAGTGGAG
>JAZNIP010000004.1:0-4153 GCA_045577575.1 Lachnospiraceae bacterium
TATCTTATATGTTATTCTGACTTCCCTTATCGGAACGGCGGCAGCGATTTTACTTGGTGTGCCGATTGGTGTAATGACAGCGGTGTTTTTGGCGGAGGTAGCACCAAAGCCACTTGTCAAATTCGTAAAGCCGGCAATTGAGCTGCTTGCAGGAATACCGTCTGTTATTTATGGACTTTTGGGACTGATGATTTTAAATCCATTGATGTATCGTGTTGAAATGTCTTTGTTTAAAGATTCGCAAACGCATCAGTTTACCGGTGGTGCTAACCTGATTTCCGCTGTATTAGTACTGGCAATTATGATTCTGCCTACGGTAATTAACATCAGTGAGTCGGCAATCCGTGCAGTGCCGGGACATTTGCGTTCGGCCTCGTATGCAGTGGGTGCATCCAAAATTCAGACCATATTTAAGGTTGTGCTTCCGGCTGCAAAATCAGGCATTACAACAGCCGTGATTTTGGGGGTGGGAAGAGCAATCGGTGAAGCTATGGCAATCAGTCTTGTATCGGGAAGCTCAGTAAATTTTCCGCTTCCGTTTAATTCCGTGAGATTTCTTACGACAGCGATTGTCAGCGAAATGGGATACGCATCCGGCTTACATAGGCAGGTATTATTTACCATCGGACTTGTGTTATTTGTATTTATTATGCTTATTAATTTTTCCCTGACCAATTTGTTGAAGCAGGAGGAAGAATAAAATGCAGACGATTAAACAGAAAAGAAAACATCCGAAAGAGCTGGTATTGTATGCATGTATTTATGCGTCTGCATTGATCGCGGTACTTTTATTGCTTGGTATTATTGCGTATGTGTTTTATAAAGGCTTTCGTTGTGTAAATTGGGTGTTTTTAACAACAGTTCCAAGTGCATTAAAGGGAACATGCGGTATTGCCGGAAATATCGTTAATACCATCTATATTGTAGTGTTGACACTTTTGATTGCGACACCGATTGGTGTAGGAAGTGCCATCTATTTAAATGAGTATGCGAGACCGGGGAAAGTAGTGCGACTGATCGAATTTACCACAGAAATTTTGGCGGGAATTCCGTCGATTATATTCGGGTTGTTCGGAATGGTATTTTTTGGAACAACATTAGGCTTTGGATATTCGATTCTGACGGGAGCATTGACATTATCTATTATGGTACTTCCACTGATTACAAGAAATACGCAGGAGGCGTTGAAAACCGTTCCGGAAAGCTATCGAAGCGGTGCACTTGGTATCGGAGCAACAAAGTGGTATATGATTCGTACGATTCTATTGCCGTCAGCTATGCCGGGGATTATTACCGGTATCATTTTGGCAGTAGGACGTATCGTGGGAGAATCGGCAGCACTTTTATTTACTGCGGGAAGCGGTTATCTGTTGCCGGGTGCGGCGGCAGGATTAAAGGGATGGCTGAACAAAATTATGGAATCCGGCGGTACACTCACGATTCAGCTTTATTTAAGCATGTCGAAGGCGCAGTATGAAACAGCATTTGGAATTGCGGTAGTATTGCTGGTTGTCGTATTTACTATCAATCTGCTGACGAAATATCTTGCAGGCAAGCTTGATGTAAGCAGGAGAAGGTAGAAGCGATGAAGATTAGAGGAACAACTATGGAAAAAATAAAAATTGTAACGGATCATTTGAATCTCTTTTATGGGGAGAATCATGCCCTGAAAAATATATCGATGAATATACGGCAGAATGCCATTACTGCATTTATCGGACCGAGTGGCTGCGGAAAGTCTACGTTTTTGAGATGCCTGAACCGAATGAATGATTTGATTGAGAATGTAAAGATTGAAGGTTCTATTTTACTGGATGGTGAAAATATATATGATGCAGGCGTGGATATGACCCTGCTTCGAAAAAAAGTAGGAATGGTATTTCAGCAGCCGAATCCGTTTCCCATGAGCATTTACGATAATATTGCCTATGGTCCGAGAATACACGGACTGAAAAATAAAGCAGAATTGGATGAAATTGTAGAAAGAAGTCTTCGGGATGCTGCAATTTTTGATGAAGTAAAGGATCGTTTGAAAAAATCTGCATTGGGACTGTCCGGAGGACAACAGCAGAGATTATGTATTGCCAGAGCACTTGCGGTAGAGCCGGAGGTACTTTTGATGGATGAACCGACCTCTGCACTTGACCCGATTTCTACTTTGAAAATTGAGGAGCTGATGGAACAGCTCAAAAAGAAATATACGGTTATTGTAGTAACGCATAATATGCAGCAGGCAGCCAGAGTATCGGACGATACGGCGTTTTTCCTTGTGGGGGAAGTAGTAGAATATGGTGCAACAGGTGATATTTTCACACGTCCAAAGGACAAACGGACAGAAGATTATATTACAGGACGTTTTGGATAAGGAGGGGATAAGGTGACACCGAGAATTACATTTGAGCATGCCTTGGAGGATTTAAAGCTCAGTCTGGAAGAAATGGGACAGCATGTGGAAACTATCTATGAAAGGCTATTTTTGGCAATCGGAGCAGGAGATAAGGATGCGATACAGTCCATTATGAAGGAAGAGCGGATTGTATGTGATATGGAAAAAAGTATTGAAGCCAGATGTCTTTCCCTGATTACCAGACAGCAGCCGGTGGCAAGGGATCTGCGGGTGATTTCTGCTTCTTTAAAAAGTGTAACCGATTTGCAACGGGCGGGAGTTCATGTATCGGATATCGGAGAGCTGGCACTGCGTTTTGCAAATGCCGATATTTTTAAATATTCCACTCATTTAGCGGTGATGGCAGATGCTACAAGGGAACAGCTTCATGCGGCAATGGACTGCTTTATTGACCGTGATATGGAGGCAGCAAAAGAGGTCATCGAGGGAGATGACCTGATTGATGATTTATTTAATAAAGTGAAAGAGGACGTAATCCGTTTTCTGCGCAGTGGTGAATTTTTAGCAGATGAATGCATAGACATTATGATGATTGCCAAATATCTGGAAAAAATAGGTGATCATGCTACCAATATTGCAGAATGGGAGTGCTTTCAGGAAACGGGAGATATTCAGGATACGAGGCTGCTTTAAATCCAGCCCCCGTCCATTGTAATAATCTGTCCCGTCAGATAGGAGGGGGACTGTGCAAGCTGCAAAACAAGTGCAGCAGCTTCTTTGCAGGTACCGATACGGTCTGATGGGATTTCTGATTTTAAAGCATCCAGCTCTTCTGCGGAAAATGCAAGATTCATATCCGTATCGATGACACCGAAAGCAGCAGCATTGACCTGGATATTACTTGGGGCAAGTTCTTTAGCAAGAGCCTTTGTAAAGGAGTTGACACCGCCTTTTGAAGCGGAATAAGCTACTTCCATAGATGCTCCGCAGTTTCCCCAGACGGAGGAGATATTAATAATACGTCCACTGCCCTGTGCCAGCATTTTTGGAATGGCACATTTAGCAGTGTAAAAACAGGAATTGAGATTGATTGACATAACATCGTCCCAGTCGGAGGGGGTCATATCCTGAAGCAATCCGATATAGGAAATGCCGGCATTGTTAACTAATACATCCAGAGTATCAATATGAGAGAACAGAGCTTTTACAGCATCATAACATCCACTGTCGCAAACAAAGGTATGACAGTGGATGGGATAGAGCTGTTCAAGCTCTTTCTTTAATGAAAGAAGCTTGGCTTCATTATGTACACAGGTCAAATACAAATCATAACCGGCTGCGGCAAAGGCTTTCGCACAGGCGTGGCCGATGCCTCTGGAGGCTCCGGTAATGAGGACTTTTTTACAGGTTATATTCATAAGAGTGGCTCCTGGCTTATAAAAAAAATATTAATATGATATAATATATAGTAAAAAATGCTGTTTTAAAATGCAAGGGGAAATTTGTCGTTGGAAAAAGGAGAGATGGACGTATGAAGGATGTAATCATTATCGGCTCGGGGCCGGCAGGATTGACCGCGGCCATTTATGCTGCCCGTGCAGGGCTGTCTGTATCGGTAATTGAAAAAGCACCGATGAGCGGCGGACAGATTATAAATACTTATGAGGTAGACAATTATCCGGGGCTTCCCGGTATCAGTGGTTTTGACATGGGAATGAGGTTTCGTGAGCATGCCGAGAATGTGGATGTAGAATTTATAGAAGGAGAAGTGACCGGACTCAAAAACTAAGTCGGATCGTAGCCATG
>JAZNIP010000005.1:0-4931 GCA_045577575.1 Lachnospiraceae bacterium
CTGCCATTGAAGCAGGTGAAAAACTCGGATTTTTGCCGGGTGATTTGCAGAGCAAGGTTGATCCGTATCTGCGGCCGTTATATGATGCGTTATATCAGATTATGGGGGCAGAAAGCTTTGCCAAAAATATGGAAAAAGGTCTGATAGAGGTGGCACCGCTTGCTTATATGAGGGGGCGTACACTGGACAATGCTTACATTATTCTGGATGAGGCACAAAATACGACGCCTGCACAGATGAAAATGTTTCTGACGCGTATTGGTTTTGGCTCTAAGGTAGTCGTAACCGGTGATGCGTCGCAAAAGGATTTGTCGCCGGGGACGCAGTCGGGGCTTGATGTGGCAATACGGGTGCTCGGTAAGTTAGAAGATATTGCTTTTTGTGAGCTGACAAGTAAGGATGTGGTACGCCATCCGCTTGTTCAGAAAATTGTTAAAGCGTACGAAAATTATGAGGCAAAAGAAAACGGCTCCGGAAGAAAAGGACGCGACAATCGTCATGGCAGTCACGGAAGCCGCAGAAAATAGGAATTATATGAAACAGATTAACTGGAAAAATATACTAATTGCAATAGTGCTTGTTTTGGTTCCGGGAGCTTTGGCATTCGGTGTCAGTGTATTGTATCAGCGTCCGCTCAATGAACAGATTCGCAATACCGTGCTCGTTATGATAGGAGCATTGACACTTGTTTATGCATGGTTTCATGCCAAATCAGAGCAGGATTTGGACTATAATAATGCTCTGTATATGAATCGGTTTGCTGCATTTTTTTTAGGAGGAATGGTGCTTGCATGTCTGCTTCCGCTTTTTCCGTTTCCGGTTTGGCCGATAGCGGCTCTGGCAGTGGCACTTTCTTTTTTCAGCAATACGTTTATCGGTATGTTTTCCTATGGTGTGGTAGTTATGTTTGCAGTATTTTTGGCGGAAGCCCCGGCAAGCGTGTTTTTCCTTTATTTTTTAAGTGGTGCTGCGGCGATTTTGTTGTTTCGGCATTTGGACGAGTCCTATAAAGTAGGAATCCCGGCAGCCATATCTCTGCTTTATCTGTTCGTGACAGAAACGGCATCCATTGTACTTTTTATTAATGAGAGACTTAGCTGGGAAATGTTTGTTTTGCCGATTTTAAATCTTTTGCTGACAGGACTTTTGCTTATCTGCGTATTAAAATATTTTAGCTTTGCAATTATTCATAAATACCGAAACCGTTATCAGGAAATCAATGACCCTGAGTTTGGTCTGATGGCAGAGATGAAAAAGGATGCAAGAGAAGATTATTTTCTTGCATTACATACCGCATATTTTAGTGAACGAATTGCTTCCAGCATTCATGCTGATGTGGCACTGGCAAAGGCTGGAGCTTATTATCATCGTATTGGAAAAATTTATCGGGAAAAATATCAGGATACTTCATCAGAGGCAGAAATTATAAAACGCATTTGTGAGGAAAATGAATTTCCGCCTAATATACAGGAGGTCCTTTTGGAATGCGCAGGGCGAAAATATATATCTAAAGAAAGTACCATTGTCATGTTTTCCGATGCAATTGTTTCTTCTGTTTTGTTTCTGCTTGAAAAGGAGCCACAGAAAAAACCGGATTACGGTCAGTTAGTAGATGTTATTTTCAAGAAAAAGCAGGAAAAAGGCTTGATAAATAACAGTAGTATTACCATTCATGAATTATTGGTTATGAAGCAGATATTTGTTAAGGAGAAGCTGTATTATGACTTTTTACGTTGAGAATGAAACGGAGAAGAACTTTTCTTTTTCGGTGGAAGATACGGTCGAGAAAGTAATGGAAGAGGTATTGGACAGTGAAGGCTGTCCATATGAAGCACAGGTTAATGTTCTGATTACGGATAACGAGGGGATTTGGCAGTATAACAGAGAGTATCGGCAAATAGACAGACCGACAGATGTCCTTTCGTTTCCGAATTTAGATTTTGATTCTCCTGCGGATTTTTCCATGCTGGAAGAGCACATGGCAGATTATTTTGATCCGGAAAGCGATGAGCTTCTGCTTGGAGATATTATTATTTCAGCAGATAAGGTGTATGAGCAGGCAGAAAGCTATGGACATTCCGCTTTGCGGGAATTTGCTTTTTTGGTAGCACACAGTATGCTTCATTTATGCGGTTATGATCATATGGAGCCGGAGGAAGCAGCAATTATGGAAGAAAAGCAGGAAAAGGTACTGCAAAAAATAGGTATTACGAGAACCTAAAAAAACGACATTGATAAAATTTGACGATAGGATAAAAGGTATGGGCAAAAATAACAGAAAATCCGCAAATCTGATTATGCAGGGCGGACTTATGGCAATCATTCTTCTTGTTGTAAATTCCATTCTTGTATTGAGGCATATCCCATTGGCGGTGATATGGGGGGATGAAGGAAACAGCATGTATTCTGCTGCCTATGGGATGTTTAGCTTTGCATGGCTGATTTCCTCTTATGGACTTCCTTTTGCGGTTTCTTATTTAATAAAGCCGAGATTAAAGCAGGGACAATATAAAAATGCTGCAAAAATAATGCAGGTTGCTGTACTCTATGCAACCATAACAGGTGGTGTGCTCGGGGCACTTTTGTTTTTCGGAAGCAGTTACCTGATGGGAGAGCTGATGCTGGAGCCGCTTTGCGGTCTGACATTGCAAATTTTCTCTGCTGCGGTTATCATGTCGGCATGGAATGGTGTGCTGAGAGGCTTTTTTATGGGAAACGGAGCAGGCTTTCCGGTGGTGCTTTCGATGATAGCAGAGCAGCTTGCAGCACTTTTGGCGGGGCTTCCGATTGCAAAGCTGCTTTCTCAGTATGGTGAGAAGGTGGGTGCTCTGTTACAGAACAAAGCATTTCAGAAATCCTTTGCAACAGCAGGCTTTGCAGCCGGTATTTTGATTGGTGCCACGCTTTCCTTTGTTTTCCTGCTGTTTTTGTACTTGATGTCACATTCCTATTATAAAAGAAAAAACGGGCGGGATTCAGGCAAAGGAAGAGAGGGAATGCTACATGTAGTTTATGTTTTTCTGACTTATCTGCTTCCGTTTATAGTATATGGTTTATTTGTGAAGGGGTATATTTTAGTTGAACAGATTATGTTCCGCCAGTTTATGAAGGATGGACTCAGTATGGCAGTAATCTCCGAGCAGTGGGGATGCTATTTTGGAAAATATAAGGTGTTTACGGCACTTCCGATTATATATACAATGGCACTCGGATGTACTCTGCGGGATAAGGTACATGCATTTTATAAAAAAGAGGCTTATCAGCATATGAGGGATGTTATTCAAGGAATGCTGAAGGTTATTATGATAGCAATTATTCCGTTTGCTGTTATGGTAGGAGTATTGGCGACACCGTTGTTGGAAACCTTTTTCGAGGGACAGGATACAGAAAGTGGTGCGGCAATGCTGTTAATCGGTTTTGTTTCAGCAATTTTCTTTTCGGCGGCATATTTGCTTGCAGAGATTTTATGGGGTATGAAAAGAAATGGTACATTGATGCTGTGCGGTGTGGCTGCATTGGTTTTGCAGGCCGGAGTGCTTTATCTGATGCTTGAGATAATACATTTGGACATTCACGGAGTGCTGTATGCGGATATTTTATATTCCTTTTGTCTGATGCTTTTTATGGGCATGGCAGTTCAAAAACGTTGCAGACTTCGTTATGGATTTTTGCGTACGAATATCCCTTCGGTAATCGCTTCACTTATTATGGGAGCTGTTTTATTTCTGGCGGCCAGTGCGCTTTCCGGTATGCTTCCTGCGGGAGGATTGCTGATACTGCTTACTGTGCTTGGGGTGATTGTTTATTTTGTACTTTTGCTGTTACTGCATGGCATTTCAGAGCGGGAGCTGATGCTTCTGCCGGGTGGCAAATGGGTGATTTTGGCAGCCAGAGCCGTACGAATTCTTTAACATCGTATTTGAATAAAAACAAAATTTAAGCTGATACTATGATAAAAGGAGTATGCTATGAAATTTATCGGTAGAGTCAGCTTATTTTGTATCATAGGAATTATCGGCGTGATTTTGGGAATTTACGGAAATCGTGTTTATCAGGGGTTTTATCCGAATCGGGTGAAAGAACAGCAAATACAGCGATATAGACCGGATGATGCATCGGAAGCCGAGATTCCTTCGGAGGAAGCGGCTGAGAGTCTTTTGGTAGACAGTCAGCCGGAAGCGGTGATAAACTGTGATACTGCATTTATCATAGAAGAATATGATAAAAATACAGACATAACAGCGACACATGAAGAAGAGGTGCCGGGAAAATATATGGGAATGGACAGAGAGGCATTTGTGGATGCAATGATGTCCTATGAGATGTCTCCACCTTTGGAGGAACAAAAAAGAGGCCTGGTTTCTGTTGAAGTGTTGACTTTTTCTGAGGATAGAATATTGCTTCGTAAAAATTATGAAATCATTGAGGTGAAAGAGGAAGAAATATTTTATCTTGTGGCAGAGGATCATTATATAACGGTTTATATGGAGGATATGGAGAATGTCTATCTATATACCGACATTCATTTAGAAGATTTGCCGATTGAGCTGCAGGAAGAAATTATACAAAGAAAGCTAATCAGCGGAGAAAGCAATCTGTTTCATTTTTTGGAATCCTATTCCAGTTAGGCATTTTAATAAATTAAGTAAAAACAGGTATAAAATAAGGATGGAAGGTTTGTATGAAAATAGGTATTATCGGAGGCGGTGCGTCAGGAATGACAGCCGCCATTGCCGCGGCTGAAAGTGGTGCGAAGGTTTTCATATTGGAAAAAAATGACAGAATCGGGAAAAAGATACTGGCTACCGGAAACGGAAAGTGCAATCTTTCAAATTTGAAATTTTCTTATGACTGTTATCATAGCGAGCATGTGGAAAGAATCCCTGCAATTATGGAGCAGTTTACAGTAGAGGAAACGCTTGCTTTTTTTC
>JAZNIP010000006.1:0-5369 GCA_045577575.1 Lachnospiraceae bacterium
CTTCTGCTACATTGTACCAGCATTCAAGTTGTCCGCCCTCTGCCGACAGTTTATACATATCCAGTGCTTCCTTTAGCTTGCCGGCTTTCTTCAAATCATCTCCATAGCCCCATTGTAAATCCGGATGTCCCGATTCTGCACCAATTTTATACAAATCATTTGCCAATTGGGGTCTGGGCTCTATAATACCTTCTTCACCTTCTGTATAAAGTCTTCTCAGATTATTGGCTGCAAAATGGATACCTCCACGAAGGGCTTTCAGGAACCATTCTTCACACTTGATAATATTTTCCTGTAAATAAGCGCGAAATGCTTCTCTATTAGCAAAGCTTTCCGGTGTTCTTTCCTCAATATCCATAAAATCCCACCAGAAATAGGTATTACCTATGGTGTACTGACAGAAAGGATCTCCTGCCTCTGCCTTTTCCAATACTACATTGAAGGCTTCTTTTAAATTGGCAAAAGGCATTTTCTTTGCCATTTCCTCCGAATACTCACCACAACGAATGGAAACCAACACACCCAATGCGCTGCCTTGTTCAACAGACTTATGAATATACTTATCAAACAATTCATCATCCTCGGGGAAATCATGTACATACCAAATATACTGTGGACCACCATAGCATCTGGCCAAAATACAAGAAGCGTCGCCATCACCTTCCTCCGAAGCCTTTTTCAAGAGCTCCAAGCCTTCTTTTCCCTTTCCGGCACGTGCATTATAGAAAATATAATCCAACGCTTCCTCTACTGCATCACTAAAAATTTTTCCCATCCTCATTTTCCTCTTCTTTCTTTTGTTTTTATAGTAATTGGGGACCATCCCCGATTTCTACCACATAAAAATCTGCTGCATATCCGATTCTTTCAAGATATGCCTGTCCTACTTCTCGGATAAAGGTATCTACTGCTTCATCCTTCACGATGCTGACCGTGCAACCGCCGAAGCCTGCGCCGGTCATACGGGAGCCTACCACTCCCTCTACCTTCCATGCTTCTTCCACCAGGGTATCCAGCTCCACACCGGTAACCTCATAATCATCCCTTAGTGACACATGAGAAGCGTTCATTAACTCTCCAAAACGTACAATATCTCCGGATTTCAAGGCCTCCACTGCTTTTAAAGTACGCTGGTTTTCATATACTGCGTGCTTGGCACGTCTCATGCGTACCTCACTTTTAATAGCATTCTTATACTGCTCAAAATCTTCCTCGCTCAACTCACCCAGTGTCTTCACAGAAACTACCTGCTGCAACTCAGCCAGGGCCTCTTCACACTCGCTACGGCGCTCATTATACTTGGAATCCCCCAGTCCTCTCTTTTTATTGGAGCAGGTTATCACAATCTTGGCACCTTCCAGTTTAATAGGTGCATATTCATAAGATAAATCTGCCGTATTTAAGAAAATTGCATTGTCCTTTTTACCCATAGCCGATGCGAACTGATCCATAATACCGCAATTCATGCCATTAAAATTGTTTTCGGAATACTGTCCGATTAAAGCAATATCGGTATTGGTCAGCTCAAATCCGAACAAATCTCTCAGCATATAGCCGGTTACTACCTCAAGAGAGGCAGAGGAAGAAAGCCCCGAGCCTGCCGGAATGTTTCCGTACAGCACAATGTCAAGTCCGCAGTCCATTTGAAAGCCTCTGCCGTCAAATGCCCACATAACCCCCTTCGGATAATTGGTCCAGCCAGCCTCATCCTCCGGCTTAATACCATCAATTGAGGATTCCAGTACTCCAAGTCCTTCAAAATTCATAGAATAAAAACGCAGCTTCCTGTCTTCTCTCTTTTTAGCCGCCATATAGGTACCGATTGTCAATGCACAAGGAAATACATGCCCGCCATTATAGTCGGTATGTTCACCAATCATATTCACTCGTCCCGGTGCAAAATATACGTTTACTCCTTCATCACTTCCGTACAGCTCTTTGAACTTCTGCAATACCTTCTCTTTCATGTTTTTTCTCCTTCCCAGATTTTTATAGCAGTTTCTGTATTCATTTCTATTGATGACTGCAGCTTCCCGCACTGCAGCACTTGGTTCTTTATCTATGGATAGCTTATCATATTTTTTCCAAATATAAAATGCTTTCTTTGTTATATATACCTGTCAAAATGTTAGATTCTTTTATCTCCTATCACTTTCCCGACTGTCGGATAAAATCCTCTATCTGCATAAGCTGCTCTCTGCTGTGTCTACTTTCTCCATTATGAAATTCTTTACGGTAAAGAGACGGCGAAATCCCCTTCATTTGTTTAAATGCTTTCGTAAATACAAGCGCATCACTATAACCGCAGGACAATGCAATACTTTCCACCGGTATATCCGTTGTCTGGAGCAGCTCTGTCGCCTTCGTAATCCGATAGTCAGACAAAAACTTCTGAGGAGACATCCCCAAAGAGTTCTCAAACAATGTATATAAATAGCTTCTGTTTACACACACAAAGTCAGCTACATCCGTTACCTTAATCGGATTGCAATAATTACTCTGAATAAAACCAATCGCCTTTCTGACATAGGAATTCGCTTTATCGCCATCATCTGCCTCTCGCACGGATACATCCGATGCAATAAGAGACAAGAATACAGAGAGCTCTCCGTTTCTGCGCAAATCATTTGCCACACCGGAGGTATTATGCTCCATCATATTGCGCACACAGGCATATAGCTCCTCCGAATGCTCCGAACAAAATATCGGATGCTTGCCGGACAGGCCCATCTTCTCCATATATTCTCGAGCCTGACTGCCACTAAAGCCCACCCACACATAGGTCCAGGGCTCCTTTTCATCCGCCTCATAGAATACCAGCTCTCCCGGTTCTATCAGAAAACCCGTCCCCGCCTCCAGACTGTACTCCTGATTCTGTACCGAAAACCTCCCCTTGCCGCTCAGCACAAAATGAATCAAAAAGTGCGGCTTCAATGCCGGTCCGAAGCAATGCAGCGGTTCTGTTTTTGAACAGCCACAGCAATTGACAAAAAGCCCTCCTGCCTGTTCATTTATAAATTCCAGTTTATATGCCTTCTCCATTTAAATTCCTCTTTTCAAAAAGGCTTTCCGAAATCACCCGTTTCGGAAAGCCCATTTCGCTTTTCATATGCCATAGCTGTTATAAATCATCTTCAATTGCATCTGCCGAAATATTCAGCGTATTGATCGTACGACGTTTTAATCTTATTTCATCAGATGTCTTTACCAGATAGCTCTTAATCTCCTCACCATTCCGAATATGAGAAAGCGCAAGCACCGGGTCTGTAGTATCCCCGGTATGGCAGATAATCGTGCTCAGACCAAACAACCTCTCCAAAAGTGTCCGTGTCAGAGATACATCCTGAATTTTATACAAATAGCAATCCTCTTCCCGAATCGTAAAAAATCCACTCTTTACCTTGAGAAGCTCCTCTTCAATACAGTATGTGGTAAACGACAGCGGCAACCCAAACAAAAGGGAGCGCTTCTTTTCCCTGAATTTTTCCATCTCCAGCCTCCTTTTCACCAACATCTACTATTAGTATACTACACTCATTCCCCTAAAGGCAAAGCATTTCTGCCAGATATACCACCACACAGGAACAAATTGCCACGCGAAACAGATTGCCGTCTACATAAGCCAGCAAAAGCCCTACCAGAAATGCCGCCCATGCAGACACCGGACTTCCTGTTGCAGATAAAATCGCCGGAAATGTCATCACCGCCAAAGTCACATACGGCACATAAAACAGAAAAGAACGCACAAATCGATTTTTAATATCTCTGCGGATAAGCGTCAGCGGAAGAACACGAATCAGATAAATCGTAACAGCAGCCACAAGCAAATATATCGAAATACTATGATTCATCTCCTTTTCCCCCTTTCTCATCCTCAGTCACCGGAAACAGATATGCTGCCGCTCCCGCTATCAGCACCGTCAAAATAATAATCTGCATACCGGAAGAAATTTCCCGCAGAATCGGCGCAATACTGAACAAAAAGCTACAAAGCATTGATACAATAACAACTCCCGCAATCACCTTATTTTTCTTTGCCGGCGGAATAATAATGGCAAGAAACATCCCATACAAAGCCACCCCAAGCGCATTGCTCACACTCTGGGGGAGTATCGCTCCCACAGCCGCACCAAGAAAAGCTCCCATCGTCCATCCCGGAGCCGCCACAAATGCCGCGCCATAATTGTAAAACGGATTTAGCCTTCCCTCCACCGACATGGCAATTCCAAAGATTTCATCCGTTACCGGATATGACAGCAAAAGCCTGTGTCCCATTTTCATATCCGGATCCACCTTTTGGGAAAGTGCACAGGACATCAGCAAATATCTCAGATTGACAATCAAGGTCGTCACTGCCATCTGGATGTAGCCCCCGCCTGCGGCAATTACGGTAATCGCCGCATACTGTCCCGCAGAAGCCAACATCAAAATAGACATTATTCCCGCCTGCGTCGCGCTCATTCCGGCTCTTTTTGCCGCTATTCCAAGCGCAAATGCCACTGCAAAATATCCCATCGCAATCGGCACACCATCCTTCATTCCCTTCAGAAACCACTTTTTATTTTGTAAATTTTTGCTCATTCTTCTATCTTTTCCTTTGTTTGAAATCCGATATTTATAATTATATTTTCTTAGCGTATACCGTATTTTTCAATAATATAATCCATATCCTTATCGCCTCTGCCGGAAAGGTTAATCAAAATAGAGCCTTTGCCCATCGTTTTTGCAAGCTTCATACCATATGCAACCGCATGAGAGCTCTCGATTGCCGGAATAATTCCTTCCATTCTGGATAATTCAAAGAAAGCATCTATCGTTTCATCATCCGATACCACATCGTATTTTACACGACCCAAATCATGCAGGAAAGCATGCTCCGGACCGGAAGACGGATAATCCAGACCACTTGCTACAGAATATACCGGCGCAGGCTCTCCATTTTCATCCTTGAGCATAATGCTGTTGAAGCCATGCATAATACCCTCTTCGCCATATTTGAGGCTTGCCGCATGATCTCCCAATGCAGTACCTCTTCCAAGAGGCTCTACTCCATAAATATCCACAGGATCATTGAGGAAACCCGAAAACATTCCCATAGCATTGGAACCGCCACCTACACAGGCAACCACCGCATCCGGAAGCTCACCGGTCATTTCAAGAAACTGTTCTCTCGCCTCAATTCCTACAACACTCTGGAAATCTCTTACCATCATAGGAAACGGATGAGGACCTACAACCGAACCAATGCAGTAAATTGCATCCTTATACTCCCGGGAATATGCCATAAACGCCGCATCAACAGCCTCTTTCAGTGTCTGCAGCCCCTCTGTCACTTCAACCACCCTTGCACCAAGAATTTTCATTCTGGC
>JAZNIP010000007.1:0-15451 GCA_045577575.1 Lachnospiraceae bacterium
CCTGTCACATAAGAACCTGCATTCATAAAAAACGGAGATTTTCTACCACTTTTCAATGTGAAATCTCCAAATTTCAATACATTACTGTCTACCATAAATTCTATAAATTCCTGCTTGTAGCCTTCCATGCTTCCATTCCTCCTGCATTTATCGTGTCTGTATTCTTTCCTTTTTCGTATACGTTTCAATATTGCTTTCATACTAACATAAAGCAACGTTTTTTTCAATGGAATCTTGGCTTCCATTGACAAGTCCTGCAATCACCTAATTGAGAATTCTTCTCTTTTATCCCCATTGTACTTTTACTAATTTTTTGCTAACATAACAATTGTTACGTTGGAGGTAATAGAAGTATGGCACATTTAAAAAATAATAATACAGAAAATACTCCATACACAAAAGCTCGTCTCCTGTCAGCTGCCACGGATATTTTTCTGGAAAAAGGCTATACCGGAGCAGGGCTCCGACAAATCTGTGCTGCCTGCGGTGTAACTACCGGAGCCTTTTACTTCTTTTTTCCAAACAAAGAGGCACTGTTTTGTGCCATTGTTGATCCGGTCATCCACAAATGCATGACTCTGATACCGAATCTTGTGGAACGGGAAAAAAGCAATCCGTCAACTGCCCGGGAAAATGACCGCCTGATTATGGAATTTGAATGGACACATAAAAAAGAGCTGCTCATCCTGATGGAAAAATCAGAAGGGAGCTGTCGGGCACATATCCGTTCTGAATTTCTGGCGATGCTGGAACAATATTTTACTGAATTCTTCTATCAGGAGTTAGGCCGCATGCCTAACCCGGACATTGTCCGTATGTTGGTCAATATTCGTTTTGAAACCAATCTATATCTGCTAAAAGGAAGTTTTACAATGGAACAGACATTACAATATAACGATTTATTTGCCTGCTATGCCGATAGCGGTTTTTATGCACTGCTGCAACAATACAAAGAGATGTTATAAGCCTGGGGTAAGTCCCCGGGCTTTTTACATAACAAAACAACGCAACCGTTATGTTGCGTAAATATTTATGATTCAGGAGGATTTTTATTATGAAACAATCAACCCCAAACTACGGAAACTGGATACCCGAAAAGCTGCTGCTGCGTGGCTGGCTTGTGACATTCGGACTTTTACTTTCCGCTTTCGGCTTATGGAAGTTTACGAGTATCCCGGTACTGTCTGCCATCATTCTGGTTCTTGGTATCTTCATGCTTCTTATGTGTATTTATATGCAGATTTGCCACCATGCTTTTTCTTTTCAAGGCAAAAATGTCATGGGTGCTATTCATAAGGAACTGCTTTCCCATTTGAACTGGAACGGCATCGGTCACCTGCTCGACATCGGCTGTGGAAGCGGCGCCTTGTCAATCCGCTGCGCCAAAGCCTTCCCGACGGCTCAAATTACCGGGTTGGATTATTGGGGAAAGGAATGGAATTATGCAAAGCAGCAGTGTGAACAAAATGCTGCAATAGAATCCGTCAATACCATCACCTTTCTGCAGGGTGACGCAGCTTCCCTGCCGTTTGCAAACGATACCTTTGATGCTGCAGTCAGCAATTTTGTATTTCATGAAGTAAAAACACAACCGGATAAACGTCAGGTCGTACGGGAGGCTTTGCGCATTGTAAAGCCCGGTGGCTGCTTTGTATTCCATGATTTGTTTGAACAGAAAGCCATCTACGGTAATATACAGGAGTTTATCACACAGCTAAAAAAAGAAGGCATCCGGGAAGTACATTATATTCCGCATACGGAAAAGCTCCCTTGTATTCCGTCCTATGTAAAGGCTCCGTGGCTGCTTTCTAATATGGGCATCCTATACGGCATAAAATAACAACGCGCTCTTCTAAATGATATATTTTCTCATTTCTTTCTTCTTTTCCTGTCTTGCACACCGCTTCTGTCAGTGCTATATTTGTAACAGCGTTTTAAAACACTGTTACAAATATAGTTTTTTATTGTGAGGTACCCAAACTATGGCAAAACAAAAAGAAGGCGTTTATGAAAAAATTCTGCATTATGCCAAGCAGGAATTTCTTGCTCACGGCTACAAGGATGCATCGCTACGTACTATTGCAGAGCTTTCTCACACCAGTACCAGCTCCATCTACACCCGTTTCGGAGACAAACTCGGTCTGTTCCGTGCCATTGTTTCTCCTGTTACGGAGTATCTTCTCAATTGGTTTCAGGAAAAACACGAAAGCTTTCGCACTCTTCCTGCTGATATTCAGGCAAAAGAGGCATACTCCCACGGGGAACGTTATTTTTCGGATTTTATTGATTATGTTTATGATCATTTTGAAGAATTCGAACTGCTGCTCTGCGGATCTGACGGAACGGAATACGCAGATTTTATCAGTCAGCTCGTGGAGTTAGATGTAAAATACAACATTTCTTTTGCCGATGACACAAGCAGCAATGCCGTTTCTGCAGGACGTCTGACACCCGAGCTTGCACATATGCTCTCCAACGCCTTCTATTGCGGTGCCTTTGAGGTGGTATTGCACCGCATGACGCGCTCACAGGCTCATGCCTACACCGAACACATGCGTAAATTTTTTATTCACGGATGGAAATATATTTATGAAGGAGAATCAGAAAATGTTTAAAAAATTTTTTCAAAACACATGCAAGCCACAGGGCTTTGGCGGAAAATTTATGGTTAATATGATGAACAAGGGACATGCAAAAATGGCTGCCTGGGGCTTCTCCCATCTTTCAAAAAACCTTGTGGTCAACGACGCTCTTGATATCGGTTGCGGCGGTGGTGCCAATGTGGCAACTCTGCTAAAAAAATATCCGGCTGCAAAAATCACAGGTATGGATTACTCTGAGGTCAGCGTTTCCAAAGCAAGTGAAGTAAATGATAAAGAAATTCGTTCCGGACGATGCAAAATACTTCAGGGGGATGCCTCCGCTCTTCCTTTCGCTCCGAACTCCTTTGATTTGATAACTGCTTTTGAAACGGTTTATTTCTGGCCAAACATCGAAAATTGCTTTAAGCAGGTTTATTCCTCACTTCGTTCCAACGGTTTGTTTCTCATTTGTAACGAGGAGTCCGACCCCGACAATGACCCGTGGGCAAAAATTGTAGACGGAATGACTGTTTACAGCACCGAGCAGTTGCAAAAACTCATGGCATATGCCGGATTCACCTCTATTTCATGCACAGCAGATGCAAATAGCAAATGCATTTGTGTTATCGGAAAAAAAGCATAAATATAAGCCGGACACATATCATTTGTGTCCGGCTTATATTAAGTCACCAATTATCCGTTATATCCGTCCGGAAAGTGCCGACCCGATATCTTCTTTCATATCAAGTACAGCCTGTCTGGAAGCCTCAGCATAATTTTCACTTCCGAATTTTGCATATTGCTCCTGCTTATAAGCAGCGATAATACCACGAGAGGAATTGACAATCGCCCCAAGTCCATCCTTGTTAAAGAAATGAACAAGGTCTGCTCCTTTGCCCCCCTGAGCACCGTAGCCCGGTACAAGAATAAAGGATTTCGGCATAATCTGTCTGAGGGTTTTTCCCATTTCCGGATAAGTCGCACCAACAACTGCACCAATGTAGCTGTAGGTATCGCCCATATGCTCCTCACCCCATTTTGCCACCTGCTCACCAACCAATTCATAAAGCGGTCTTCCGTCCACCAGCCTGTCCTGGAATTCACCGCTGCTTGGATTTGAAGTTTTTACAAGAATGAAAAGCCCCTTCTTTTCTTTTTTGCAAACATTGATAAAAGGCTTAATTCCGTCGGAACCCAAATACGGATTTACCGTTGCAAAATCCTCATCAAATCCATAATATTCTTTTGAGCCTACCTGAACCTTTCCAAGATGCCCCACTGCATATGCCTCTGAGGTAGAGCCAATGTCTCCACGCTTTACATCGCCGATAACCACAAGTCCCTTTTCCTTACAATATTTTACCGTCTTCTCAAATGCAAGCAATCCCTCGATTCCAAACTGCTCATACATGGCTATCTGTGGCTTTACTGCCGGTACCAAATCACATACCGCATCAACAATCCCCTTATTGTACTGCCAGATTGCTTCACCCGCTCCCCTTAATGTCTCTCCAAATTCCTCATAAGCTTTTTTCGTAATGTGCTCCGGAATGTAAGAAAGCATCGGATCTAATCCTACTACAATCGGTGCTTCTGTTTTTTCGATTCCTGCAATTAATTTCTGAATCATACCTTTTTCCTCTCTTTTTTATCTTAGCTATATCTGCAAAAAGCGCACAGACAGCTCGTCCATCTGTGCGCTTACGTTACCTATTTTATAAATCATCATTTACAAGCTTAATTGTTACTGTATTGTTTGGAATTTTAAAGTATACTTTGTATCCGGTTCCGCCTTCTACCATACCATTTGCAGTTACCTTCTGAACACCAACTACATCTCCGTCATCCTCTTCACATTTCGCAGAGAATACGACATTGTTTCCGTCACCTTCACCCTTATCCTTTAATGTGAAGTATACGCATAATTTTTTCTCACCATCAACAGTTTCCACATCGAAATCTTCAATTACGGCAGCTTCTCCCTTTTCACCGGTCATATGTCCGTAATGTCTGATGGAATATCCGTCCTCATCGTCTTTCTGATAATTGATGGAATCAACAATAATATAATCACAAACTCTGCTGTATCCGTCTAACCATACCTTTACAACCGTTGTTCCGGTTCCCTTTGCCTTAATCTTTATTTTAAAGGAATCGCTATTCTGACTGCTAAGCTCTACCTTTGCAACAGACGGATCATCAACTGCATACTTAACAACAAACGGCGATGTCCCCTTCCAGTCTTTTACTTTTACTTTTACCGTCTCGCTCTTACTGTCATGTGTAACCGAAACCTCTTTATCCTTTGCTGATATAGTGGGCAAGCTTCCTGCACATACCGTCAGACTGCAAGCAAAAAACAATCCTGTCGCACATATAATCGGTAACACCTTTTTTAAATCAAATCTCATTATTCCTCCTTCGGGTTCTTCCCTTTCCTGCATTTGTATTCTATTATGTAAACTCATACTACACATCATCTGGTAGCATATTCCATATACTTCACCTTACCAAACATTATCTAGTCTGTCAATGGTTCACATAAAATTACATTTATCTACATATTAAATTAAGGAAAACTTAAAAACTTTATCTTGTCTTTAAAAACTCATATTCCCGTTTTGCCCGTTCATCATCGGGATACAATGCCAGATAAGCCTCCATCAGCACCGTTGCCTTTTGAAACTGTGCCAGTTTTTCATAAGCAGCAATCTCATTAAATTTCAAAGTCTGCATGTAAGACTTATCTTCACCGGCAAGTCCTGCCTGAAATGCAGCAAGTGCTGCATCGTAATCTCCCATCTGCATCTTACAGATACCGAGCTGGTTCTGTATCTGAGGACTGTCCGAATGACTGTTCAAAAAGTCAGAATACACACTGGATGCATAATTAAAATCCCCCAATGCTTCATAAGCTCTGCCCAAAAATAAAATCGCCTCCATACTTCCGGTATCTCTTGCTTTTTCCAGCGAATTTTTTGCATTGTCATAATCCTTCAGATAATAATACAGCCTTCCTTTATCATACTCTGACATCGATGCCTCTCCTGCAGTCAATGCCTCCTGTAAATAAACTGCACCCGCTTCCTGATATCCGTTTTTTTCCATGCTCCTATATATGTCAAACAGACAATCATAGTCCTCCGGATCCAGCTCAATCGCCTTTTCGAAATCTATCTTGGCATTCTCGAAATCGGCATTTTCCAATTTTAGCATTCCTCTTAAATAGTAGGCGGTTTTCTCCTCCTTACGCATCGCAATCATGGCATCATACACCTGCATGGCACGTTCTGCATTGCCGCTTTTATAATAGGCTGTTGCCAGATAATAATTGGTATCAAACTGCAAATCATCTACATAACCGTTGCAGCAGGAAAGAGATTTTTCCAAAGCTTCCGCTGCTTCCTCATAACGCGTCAGTCCGATATAAGCAATCCCCTGTCCACGATATAGCAGCTCTTTATCTTCCTTTTCTGCAAGTGCCTTTTCAAAGCACACAAGAGCCTCTTCATACTCAAGGCTCTCAATTGCATTCATTCCCAATTCTATATTTTCCTGTTTTTTTCCCGCAGCACATCCTGTCAACAGCATCGTCATTCCGATTACCATTAACACCTTCTGTACCTTGTATTTCATAAAACGCTGCCTCCGCACTTCACATTCTCTCGCAGCTCATCCGTTCTCTTTATTCCAATGAGCTTAATTCTGCTTCATCCGCTGCCTGATACAGATCAAGCAGGCTTTCCGGCAATCCCCTGCCAACAGCATATACACTCACTATTGTAAGTATCTTGTCAGGAATATCAACGATAAGCACTTCACACAATAACGCTATCCATTCCGGGAATCCCTGTGTCTGACAAAGTGACAGCACTGCTTTTCCTACAAAGCCTTCAGGAGCACCGCCTTTGAGCAAGAGATTTAATGGTGCAGAAACCACCGTCGAGAGAATTCCTACTATTATCCCCAAGAATACTGCCTTACGAATATTTTGAAAGTATCCCTTATGCGCAAACAATGCAACCACAACTGCAATCACGACATTGGTCAATGCATAAACGGTAGATAACGGGTTCCTCGTCAATCCGTAAATAATATTAATTGCCGCACCAACTATCGCACCAACTATCGGGCCTGCTACAAACGCTGCCAGACATGTGCCAATCGAATCCAACCACAACGGAAGCTGTAACAAATCTGCAAATAATTTTCCGAGATAATTGATACCGATTGCAGCCGGAATCAGTATTATTGTCGCCGTATTTAATTTAAATCTCCAAAATTTTTTCTCCATACCGTTTTTCCTTTGCATTTTGCTCATTCAGTGTCCTTATTATAGCATGTCTGCTATCCAAATTCTATATTATCCCTCTTGGAATTTGGCTTTATTTTCTGCTGTATAGCCAATTGCAACATGGGGTGCTTCCTCTGCAATTCTGTCGAGCAGTTTTTTTGCCTCCTCAACCTTTTCGAAAGGAAACGCTGTTTTCACGCCATTCTTTCCCTGTACCACAACACGATTTATGACAAGATTCATATTTTTCCCACGGAACACAGCTCCCGCATCCTGCTGCTGTCGGTATGCCCACACAATATCCTCTAACAGCAGCTCCTGTTTTCTCAGCAACTGTTTATATATTATTTTCCCGTCTGCTATAATTGTCTTCGGCATCTGTATACTCCATCCTTTCCTGAATCAGCATTTCTTTATAGGTATTTTCATCCACCGGTTTGGAAAAATAGTACCCCTGTAAATGACAATTGCCCACACTTTTCAAAAAATCAACCTGCTCCTGCGTTTCCACACCCTCTACCACAACGAAAAGATTCATGCTCTGAGCAAGCGATATCAGGGTTCTCAAAATATTACGACTTCTTTCTATGTTTTCACCGCCATCCAGAAATTTCAGATCCATTTTTATAATATCCAGTGGCATTTCCTTTAACATATTCAAAGAAGAATAGCCGCTTCCGAAATCATCCATCGCCACCTTGAACCCCGCATCCTGCAAATGACGAATTTTTTTATAAATAATATCCGGATCCTCCGCACAGATGGTCTCTGTAATTTCTAATTCCAAATCTGCCGGCTTAAGCTGATATTTTGTCACCAGCTCTTCCAGCTTGTCCTTCAATTCTTTCCCATAGAAATGTGCACGGGAAACATTGACGGAAACAGGATGCTTCTGCATTCCTTTTTTCTTTAGCTCAGAAAGCACACGACAGGTTTCTTCCCAGACATAATAATCCAATCGGATAATAAATCCGTTCTTTTCAAAAATACTGATAAAGGACCCGGGAGAAATGAAGCCCTTTTCCGGATGTATCCACCGCACCAGTGCCTCGCCACCTACAATCGTTTCCTCTGACACATCATATTTGGGCTGTATGTACACAAAAAATTGCTCTTCCTCTAACGCCCTTTCCATATCGTTTTCGATTTCTTGTTCCCTGATAATCCGGTTACGCTCTTCCTCATTGTAATACCGGATATATTCAATACGCTTCCATCGCATATCATGAGCTGCCAGATACGCTCTGTCACACATGAGATTAACCGGCATATCCATTTTCTCTTCAATAACAAATACACCGTAGCAGGTTGTGATATCCATGTCCGTCAAAAAGGTTTTCCATCGTCTCGGAAAGTCAATTGTCTCAAAATCACTTTTTCTCATGCACATGTAAAAATGATCACTGTTAAAACGGGCAACTAGAAATTCCCGTCCTTCTCCTATTTTTAACAGTTCCTGCGCCATATCCCGCAAAAGACGGTCACCATTTTCCATTCCATACAGTTCATTGACAACCTTAAAATTAAAAATATCCATCAGTACAATGCACAGACTTTCCCTCGCACCATCTATCATTTCTCTCGCTTTTTCATAAAAGCAGGTACGATTATAAACACCAGTAAGCTCATCCTGCTGTACCTTCTGTTGTAAAATTTCATATTCTCTCTTTTGAATCCGTAAATCCATCATACGTCGCAGCAACAACGTATAGATTCCCGCAGAAACAATCAATATCACCCCGATAAGCATTAAAGATTGTAAATGAGAATAAAGAACATCTCCTAACGTTTGTTCATAAGGATTCATCAAAAACTCTATCGTTACTGCTTCGCTTTTTTCCTCCTGCGAAATATATGCGATGGTTTTATTTATAATCTGAATCAGCATCTCGTTATCCGCAGAGGAAATCAGACATATCTCATTTGTCAGGGTTTCACCCGGACACTCCGCCAATGAATTTGCATACTTGGGCTTTTGCAGCAAATAAGTTATGACATACGAATCCTGAATCGCAATGTCTGCCTCATGATGTAGCACCGCTTCCATACACGCTTCTGCACTGTCATAGTAACGGATATGATATTTATCGCTTTTCGCAAAAATCATCGGTGGCAGATAGCTCAATTCGTTTGTAAGTGCAAAGATATAGTTATCCTTTCCTCTTTCTATCAGCCCTTCACGCCGTTTGACATAAGATAACTGTGTTTCCATGATTGGGTCAGAAGCAATCAATCGACCCACCATACCCAGACCACCCATTGCCCGTTTGGGACGCGGCATCAGATAATCCTCTGTCGCCATCTGTTCTGTCTGGCTGTCCATTTCCGAGCGTGGCGAGTTCATTTCTATTTGAAATTCCAATCCACTTTTTTCAGCCAGAAGCTCCAGATTTCTTACAAAAATACCACACAATTCCCCATCCTTTTCATAACTGAGGGGTCTGGCATCTGCCATCAGTTTTACCTTTATCGGATCCGACTTCCATATAAACTCCTGTTCCTGCCTGGTAAACATCGGCCCACTTGACACCTGTGCGCTTTGGTAATATTTCTCAGATAACTCCAGTTCTATTTCCGGCTCTGCCAGCTTTAAAAGCTGCATCGCACGATTAAGCTCCTCCATCAGCTCTACATTTTCCATACCCGTGATACAGTAAAATGCCCTGACATCAAATCTGTCCACAATCTTTAAATCAGCATGGCTGTGCAGACTGCCTACCATAGCCAGCTCTACAGCTCCGCCGCGCAATGCTTCCATAACCTGCTGCTCTGTTTCAAAATATACAGGAGTAAGCGTAAGCCCGTTTTTCTCCATAAAGGCAGATAACTCCGCTGCATACAGCTCTCCTTTTAGCAGACCGACTCTCTTTCCCTGCATTGCAGTATAATCCTTGTAATAAATGTCGCTGTCCTTCTGCGCATACACAGTTGTATACTCATAGCCCAAAGGAATATCCGAATACAAAAATCTCTCTGCATTTTCCTCTGTATACTGTGCCATGCAAATCAACTCAAGGTCTCCCGCTTCCAACTTGCTTAAGCAATTTTCCCATGAATCATAAATGTAACGATATTTCCAGTCTGTGTATTTTGAAAGCTCTTGCAGGTAATCAACACCGTAGCCATAGCATTTTCCGTCCTTTTCCTCCATGAAGCCACACTGATTGATATAACCCACCCGAATAATGGTATCTCCCGCATTTACCCGCAGGGAAAAACAAAGTCCCATCAATCCGCAAAGCACCATAGCAAAACAAACGATTATGCTCCGATTGACCATCTGCTTCCTGTTTGTTTTCTTTCTTTTTTCCATCGCAAACTCCCGCTTCCGGTTGAAAGCCTTCTCTATGCGTATTTATTTCATATTATTTTATCGTTTTTTTCTGCTTTTGTATACCCTTCCACTTTTATTTCCGGTCATGCTCCAAAGCTACAACACACTCACAATGCACCGTCGCCGGAAACATATCCACCGGCTGAATTTTTTTCACTTTATATCCACGCTTTGTCAAATATTCCAAATCACGCTTCAGCGTCTGCGGGTTACAGGAAATATATACGACACGGGCAGGCTGCAACGTACAGAGCGCATTTAGAAATGCCTCATCACTGCCCGCGCGGGGCGGATCCATAAACACGATGTCCATCCGTTCCTTCTGCTGAGCCAACTGACACATAAACTCGCCTGCATCCTTTTGATAAAAGGAAATATTTTTAGTATGATTTCGTTTGGCATTGGTCACGGCATCCCGAACCGCATCCCGATTCAGCTCTACTCCTATGACCTCTCCCGCACTGTCTGCTGCAATAATTCCTATCGTACCGGTTCCGCAATACGCATCCAGTACACGTTCCTTTTTGCTGCAGCCTGCATACCGGACAGCAGTTTGATACAGCTTCTCTGTCTGTATCGGATTGACCTGATAAAACGAGCGGGGTGAAATGCGAAAACGCTTTCCGCAAAGCACATCTTCAATATAGCCCTTGCCATAAAGCACCTGCTCCCTATCTCCCATTACCATACTCGTATTTCGTCCGTTAATATTCTGAACAATGGTGGTAATCTCCGGATGCTTCTGACGCAATGCCTTGACAAAATTATTTTTTGACGGGAATACCGGAGAAGCCGTAATCAGCACAACCATTATTTCCCCCGTCACATAACCGGTTCGCACAAGTACATGTCGCAAAAGTCCATATCCGGTATCCTCATCATATACCTTGATTTTAAAGGAGCGAAGCATTCCACGAATTGTAGCGATGATTGCATCTGCCGCTTCATTTTCCAATAAGCAGCTTTCTACCGGAACCACCCGGTGGCTGCCCTCTTCATAAACACCGGAAATTATATTTCCCTTTTTATCTCTCGAAAACGCTGCACTCACCTTATTGCGGTAATGAAACGGCTTTTCCATACCGATAATCGGCTCTATTTTTCCAAAAGAAGAAAGCAGCTTCTGTACTGCTTTCTGTTTTTCCTTTAACTGCTTTTCATATGGTATTTCAATATACTGACAGCCGCCGCATTTTTTACTGACAGGACAGGTCTCAGATTTTTTTATATTATTTTGTTTCATCTTAGTATTTATCCGGATAATCGGTTCCTGTTTCGCTCTGAAGCAGCCAAACATAGTGCTCCGGTTCCTTTCTCATCTTTAAAAATGTATCAAATGCCATCAAAAGCATCTTATCTCCGTTATCGCGCATCGCCGGATCTCTTCTGTCCAATTCCGCTTTAAAATGGTCAATCTGCCATACCATTATATCAATAATGCTATAGCCCTCAATAAAAACGTAGCACGCAAATTTTTGGTTCTCCATGTAATAACAGAATTCCTCCAGAATTTCTCTGTCATTACAAAGCTCCTCCCAGAAAACCTCCCGATACTCCGGATCCTTGCCTGCATAATAGCATAATGCCGCCGCAAACTGATAAGCATTGTCCAAACGTTCTTTATCAATCATTTATTGTCCCTCCACGCAATGCAAAGCCTCTCTTTGATAAAGCCAATTTTTATATACCGTATAAACCAATGATATCCTGCAAATACTGCCGATAAGCAGCTCTGACAGGCTCAGGTTTTATTATTTCCACACCTTTTCCCAGTGTTGACAGCCAACCGTAAAACGGAGCACTGACACAGATTGTCAGCATTACGGTAAAATGCTCCTCGTCTGTCTCGCGCAGTGTAATATCTTTACCAAAGCGGTCAATTACCACACCCGCCAAATGCTTTTCAAACAACAGCTTAATCTCCCATTCCTCACCGCCAAACATACCAAAGGTCTTTTTGGAAAAATCTGCTACATCGAACTTTTCAAAATACTCTCTGCCTTCTCGCTTATTCTCCGTTATTGATATCGAGAGCATGCGATCCACGCGATAATGCCGCACCATACTGACAAGACTGTCATATCCAATCAAATAATAATTTTCGTCTTCCCACAACAGAGCCCACGGGCTGACAACATATACCGCTCCGTCCTTTTTCTTTTTCATTTCCTTGGACGGTGTCCATTCAAAATATTGAAAAACAATTTGTCTGTTTTCGGAAATCGCTTCATGAATCGTATCTACATTATAGTAAATACTTTCATTCATCATCTTAATACGATTTTTTACATATACCTGCCGCTGTAGCTGCCTTGCCTCATAATGACTGAGCAGACCCTCCAGCTTATGTATCAGTTCTTCGGATTTGCGAACGGTTAGAAATTTCGAAGCCTGTACTACATCCACCAGCATTTTGAGCTCCGGCAGCTCAAAGGTTCGGGATGCCAGATAATACCCGGACGGCTGTTCCTTTCGATATAAAATATCCATACCAAACAGCTTGAGACATTCTATATCATCATAAATACTTTTTCGCTCTGCATGAATGTCATATCTTGCCAGTTCTGCAATCAGTTCTGTCATGGTAAGCGAATGCCTGTCATCCGTTTTTTCTAAAAATGCACGCATCAAATAAAGCAATTTTAGCTTCTGATTCTGCGACTTGGCCATCACAAGCCCTCCAACAGCTTCTTTTTTGTTACCTTTAGCCTATTATATCTGCTCTGTCCCCCATTTACAAGCAAAAGAGCTTTCTTTTATCAATTGACTGAAAAAATTTGAATAGCTGCTCAAAATTGGCTATAATTAAAACAAATCTATTTGCAACCCGTACATCATAAGAAAGCTTCGCACAATATACGGAGGATTTATGAAAAAAACAAAATTACTATCATTGACATTAACCATTGCTTTGTTGAGCGGAATCGCTCCTTCCGGCAAAGCATTGGCAGCCGAGCCCGGAAGCGAACAATGGAAAGCAGAGGCCAACCTGTCCCTGTCTGAATACGGTGCCGAAAGCCCCTACTATTCTACCGGACAACAGCCACAGTGCATCCCTCATCGACCAACTTTAAATGACGGGTATAATTATTATAGTTGGTTTAACTACAATGATTATTCTATCTACTGCGACCCATACTATGGAATCCGTTTGTTAAAAAATGTGGGACAAACCGGTCAGGTGGAAGCCACCCCAAGTACCGGTGTTATCCCTTTTGTACAGTCCGAATTAGCTCCCGGCTGTATGCCTGATTTTTCCAACCGCATCAGGCCATATTTCCCCTATGAAACTGTCGGCATTACACCACAGGAATTTGCAGGCATTCCCATGCCGGCGGTCTGCAGTTCCTGGCGCAATCCTTCGGATTATGCAGAAGAAATGTTAAATTACAGCCTGCATTATCACAACCTAATCTGGGCACACAAGGGCGATTACAGCTTTTATACCTGGCCTGCCAAAGAAGGTATCACCGGGCGTAAAATGATGGAGTGGCCGGTTATTGATGCCACCATAGGATATCCTATCGGCTGTCATACCCAGCGCTATTCACCGGAGGATACTTATAATTGGAAATGCTACAACGATGCCGTCAAAAATATTTACGTCACTTATCCGTATCCGAACAGTACGCCTTTCACTTCACAGCGCACTATGGAAATACATTATGGTAGTAACCAAATCAAAGCAGATGATGGTATTTATTATGATGATGTATGGACAATTCATTTTGTACTGATGCCAAATGAAATGGATTTACAGCATGTAAGAGGACTGCTGCATCTGATTACTCCCGATGCGGAAGCCATATATGCCGCAATCAAAACCGATTTATATGGTCCAAAGGAACAGGGTCCCTGGCGTTATCCAAACGAAACCTACACACTGGGCTATGCACCGTGGAAATATTATGACAAATGGTACGACATCGGTACCCAGTCCCGCATCTGCTCTTCCTACATAGCCCAAACAGAGGAATCCGCCGAACGCGGAGGACAGGGTACGGGCTTTACCGGTTCCGGCTATGTCTATAAAATCGCTCCGCGAGTAGGTGTGAATGCACCGGGATATGAACTGCGGTATGACCCATACTTCTAAACCAATCATAGGAGGGGTAAATCTCCCCTCCTACTTAACAATCTTTATTCCTTTCCGAAGCAGGAAACAGGCTAACCAAACATTATTGCACCTGGCATAAATTGCACCAAAATATATCCCTATCGCAAATGCCCCCAGTGCCTGCATGAAAACTCCAAACACTTCTCCTCCTGAAACTATATTGGACAAATGAGCTGCACCGAAAACAAATCCAGAAATGATAATTGATATAAAAATACTCTTTTTACTATCTTTTCCAAAGCAATCATACGATTGCACTCCATATATGTCCACTAATATGTTTTATTAAGATATAGCACAAAACGATTAACACTGATACGAAAACATTTTTCATTATGTACTTACTTTTCAAAATCGCTCTCCTGAATAATATAAAAAGTTTATCAGATAATTTGCCTTCATCATAAAACAAACACAAAACAAGTGCCACAAATCCTAACTCTTTTAAAATTTATGGCACTTGAGTGATTGCATTCAATATTATCTTATTTTAACTCTTCCAGTACCGAATATCCAATCGTCCCTTCCGGCATTGCTACACCAAAGTTCTCTGCTATGGTCGCACCGATAACTGCAAAGGTATCCTTCTCCGGAAGCTGTCCCGAGCCCTGCATGGATTTGGAATATGCCACAAAAGGTACTTTTTCTCTTGTGTGGTCCGTTCCGGTGTAGGTCGGATCATTACCGTGGTCTGCTGTAATGATAAGCAAATCATCTTCCTTTAAGAGCGGAAGTAACTGCCCCAGCTTTTCATCAAATTTCTCGATTTCCTGCGCATATCCCTTAGGGTCTCTTCTGTGTCCCCAGAGGGCATCAAAATCTACCAGATTCACAAAGCACAGACCCTTGAACTCCTCCTGTGCCACTTCGATGGTCTGTTCCATGCCATGCACAGAGCTCTTGGATTTTAAGGCTCTTGTAATGCCCTCGCCATCAAAAATGTCTTTGATTTTACCAATGGAAATTACATCCAGCCCTGCCTCCGCAAGTGCATCCAAGGCAGTCTTGCCAAAAGGCTTTAAGGCATAGTCGTGACGATTGCTTGTTCTTTTGAACTCGCCCTTTTTCTTGCCAACATACGGTCTGGCAATGATACGTCCTACCTTCCACTCATCCTTCATCGT
>JAZNIP010000008.1:0-2175 GCA_045577575.1 Lachnospiraceae bacterium
GGTGATTATGTGCTTGCGACGAATGAGACACATACGGTGCGTGAATTTGTAGAAGCGGCTTTTGAAGAGCTCGGTGTCCGGATAAAATGGGAGGGCGAAGGGATTCATGAAAAAGGCATCGATGTCAAAACAGGAAGGATTTTGGTGGATGTCAATCCGGAATTTTATCGTCCTGCTGAAGTAGAGTTTTTGTGGGGAAATTCCGCAAAGGCAGAAAAAGAGCTTGGTTGGAAGCGTAAGGTGGATTTTAAGGGCTTGGTTGCCATGATGATGGATAGTGATATGAAAGAAGTTGCAGGTATGGATTGCAAGGAATACAAAACACAAAATAAGTAGAAGCAAGCAGGGGAAAGAAATGGAAAAAAGTGATAAAATTTATGTGGCAGGACACAGAGGATTGGTGGGAAGCGCGATTGTGCGCAGCCTGAAAAAGCAAGGCTATGAGAATGTAATCGGAAGGAGTCATAAGGAGCTTGATTTAACGGAACAGGCGGCGGTCAGAGCTTTTTTTGAAGAGGAAAGACCGAATGTGGTTGTACTGGCGGCGGCGAAGGTTGGCGGGATTAATGCCAATAATACTGCTCCGGCTGATTTCGCTTACGAGAATATGCAGATTCAGTGCAATGTGATTAAATGCTGTCATGATTATGGAGTAAAAAAACTGCTGTTTTTGGGAAGCACCTGTATTTATCCTAAGCTGGCGGCTCAGCCGATAAAAGAGGATGCACTTTTGACAGGAGAATTGGAGCAGACCAACGAAGCTTACGCGATTGCCAAAATTGCTGGATTGGAAATGTGCCGTTTCTTTAAACGACAGTATGGAGATAATTTTATCAGCTGCATGCCGACCAATTTGTATGGACCATATGACAATTATGAACTTCAGGGTTCTCATGTGATGCCGGCGATGATTCGCAAATTTCATGAAGCGAAAATAAGCAGTGCACCTTCTGTGGAGCTGTGGGGAACCGGAACTCCGCTGAGAGAATTCCTTTATGTGGATGATATGGCGGATGCCTGTGTCTATTTATTGGAGCATTATGACGGGGAACAGCATGTGAATATCGGAACCGGAAAGGAACTGTCCATTGTGCAGCTTGCGGAGCTGATTAAAGAAACGGTAGGCTATGAGGGCGAAATTATATGGAATACACAAATGCCTGACGGCACACCGAGAAAACTGACAGATGTGTCAAAATTGCATTCGCTCGGTTGGACCCATAAGATTGAACTGGAGGAAGGCGTACGACTCGCATACGAATGGTTTAAAGAAAACGTTGAAATTGCCCGAATGTAGAATCTACAGCAGGTGAACCTGCTTGAAGCAGCAAATGAGAAAGGGAGATTTATGAAACGATACGGAATTATAATGGCGGGTGGCAGCGGCACCAGATTCTGGCCCCTTAGCCGGAAACGTCTGCCGAAGCAGTTTTTGAATTTGACGGGAAAAGACATCATGGTCAATGAAACGATAGATCGTTTGTTCCCGGTTATTGAGAAGGAAAATATATTTGTGGTAACGAGCGAGGCGCATGCAGGACTGACCTTTGAAGAGGCGGCAGGACGGCTGACGGAAGACCATATTCTTGCAGAGCCGGCGGCGAGAAATACGGCGGCCTGCATTGGTTATGCTGCAATGGAAATTATCCAAAAATATGGCGATGGAGTTATGGGGATTTTTGCTTCGGATGCATACATTAAGGATGAAGCAGAATTCAGAAGAGTGCTTGAGTGCGCTGTCTGTGAGGCGGAGAAATCGGATAAGCTGGTAACCATTGGTATCAAGCCACATTTTCCGGCTACGGGTTACGGCTATATTAAAAGAAAAAATGCGGATTGCCCGGATGTAGAAGAATTTGTGGAAAAACCGGATCTGGAAACGGCAAAGTGTTATTTGGAATCCGGAAATTATTTGTGGAACAGCGGCATGTTTGTCTGGAAGGCATCGGTTATTTTAAAGCAGATGGAACGGCTGCTGCCGGATGTTTATGCATGTCTGGAAACCATCGGGCAGAGCATGGGAACGGAGCGCGAAAAAGAAACAATTGCAGAAATTTATCCGAAAATCCCCAAAATTTCAATTGATTATGGTATTATGGAACGAGCAGATAATGTAATTGTTCTGGAAGGCGACTTCGGTTGGAACGATGTGGGCAGTCTGGATGCAATCCAGAC
>JAZNIP010000009.1:0-2983 GCA_045577575.1 Lachnospiraceae bacterium
ACTGATGTTCGTTATAGATTTCGGTATTGTTATCTCCGTTAAACTGCTGCAACCGCCAAATGCACCATTACCGATGCTCGTCACTTCTTCCGGTATTGATATTTCCGTCAAACTACTGCAATTCGAGAATGCATACTTCCCTATCCCTGTCACTTCTTTCGGTATTGTTACCTCTGTCAGACTACTGCAGCCGGAAAACACGCCGTCGCCAATTCGTATTATACCTTCCGGAATCGAAACACCGGTCAAACTGCTGCAATTACAGAATGCATACTGCCCAATCCACGTCACACTGCTCGGAATCTTAACGCTTTCCAAACCGGAACAATCGCGGAACGCACTCTCAGCTATGTTTTTTACTCCTTCGCCCATAGAAACGCAAGACAGACTACTGCACTTTTCAAATGTATATTGCAGAACAGACCTTACAGTTCCGGGAATTGTTATCTCCGTCAAACTGCTACAGCCGGCAAATGCGCGCTTTCCTATGTAAATTAAACCATCCGAAAGTTCTATGTTTCTTAAACTACTGCACCCACAAAACGCTTCCACGCCTATACGCTTTACCTCGGATAAACCTTCTATGCCTGTCAAACTGCTACATCCGAAAAATGCCATATCCCCTATACTTTCTACACCACCCGGGATTTCGATACTTACCAGACTGCTGCATCCGGAAAATGCTGCTTCCCCAATGCTTTCTATACTGCTTGAGAATTTGATTTTCGTCAGTTTATTGCATCCGGCGAATGCCTCTGCACATATTCTCTTAACATTTTTCGGCACAACAAAAGTTCCGCTTTTGTCAGGAGATACCCAATACAGATTACCGTCACCAAGCACAAGTACCTCATTCTTTTCCTTTTGTTCTTTCAACCATGGCGTCTCATCAAATGCACCTCTTCCGATACTCTTTACGCTATTTGGAATTTCTATGCTGGTCAGACTCCGGCAACGGCCAAATGCATGGTCCCCTATGTTTTCCAGTCCTTCCGGCATCTTTACGCTTTTTATGTTCAGCATATCTAAAAACGCATTATTACCTATGCCTTTTACGGGATTCCCCCCTATCTTCTCCGGAATATTATATTCCGTAATATACATACTTGACTTCATAGCAACCTTCCCAATCGGTTCTGTTATTGTTGCCTCGCCGTCAACAACAGAAGTCAAATACTCAATCACGGTTGCCTTTGCCCGGTCTACATTTATAACAAGACTTAATACTATCATAATACCTATGAATACACCGGCTTGTTTTATCACTTTCCTCATATACATTCCCACTCCGATTTCCAATCTGCTTTTATTTCTCAAAGTTCAATTCCGTCAGTTCACTATATCCCTCAAATTTTATAGAACCGGCCATACTAACCACCCTTCCCGGCAGTCCGCGATAAACTACAGTATAGCACTTTGGCAGACCATCACAAAAATAGCTTTCAAACTCTTTTGTATCAAAGTTATACCATATCGGTCTGAGCCTGCGTTCAGCCGAAGAAGAAAGACTCGGAACAGAAAACATACTCCACTCATACTTATCCTCCTCATCCATCATGGAAGCTTCCAGTTCCATTTTCCAATTTTGAAACTCCTCCAGCTGCTGATAATTTATATCACTTTCTTCCCCCAAAACAGGTCTAAACTCTAATCCGGTCCACCAATTGCCCACCGTACAATTATCAATCTGGAACACCTTTCCATCTTCAGTCTGCACCAACAGCACTTCATGATTCACCTCTGCAGAACCGAAACTACAATATTTCCATTCTTTCTCTCCCAATATATCCCGGATAAACCTTTTGTACCTATGCGTCAACACCCCACATACTCCACCGTGGTCCAAAAAAAACTCTATTTCTGTTTTTCCATATTCCCCGGTATTAAAATCCCCCATATCATACTCAAATGGCGCATAATGCAATGCATATATCTTTTCCGTTACAAGATCAGGGAACACAAACTCCAGATTCTTCACCGCATTAAACTCAAGATCCCTTCCATGATAAGGTCCTTTTTCCTTTAACATCTCAATAAATAAATCTTTTTCTGTACCGATCGATTGATACATCTCGATGAATTCCTTATATGTGAGATCCCACAATCCCCACCTGCTCGTATCTTCTTCTATTATTTTCAATACTCCATATAAAGTTCCGTCAAAAGCCTTTTCCCATGAATACATTATGCCTTCCGGAATGTCTGCATATTTTAAACCACTGCAACCCGAAAAAGCCCAGTTGCTTATTCTCGTAACCGGATACCCATTTATCTTCTTAGGGATACGAATCTCTGTTAAGGTCCTATCTGCTAACCCTAATATTGTAACCTCCCCATTTTCAATCGAATACCGAAACGCATTTGCAGGCGTTTCTTTCTCACTGCTTTCCATCTCTTTTACTGCTTTCACCTTTACGGTAAAGCTCTTTTTCGTAGTGCTGCCGGTTTTTTTATTCTTTACAACCGCAGTAATCTTCGCTTTTCCGGTATCTTTTGTCATCTTGCCGTACTTATCTGCCTTCATCTTCCCGCTGGCTTTGTCCACATACACTACATTCTTATCGGAAGAATACCATTTTACAGAATATGTTGCATCTTTCTCCTTAATCTGCTTGCCATTACGATAAAGGTTCATATCCTGATACTCACCCTTTTCCATTGTAATGGTCGCATTTACACTTGCCTTTTTCTGTCCATTGCTGGTTGAAAAAGCCCATTTCACAGCAGCTTCTGCGTGCACGGTTCCTAACAGCAGACCTACTGCCGCTACCACAACCGCAAATAAACTGACTTTCTTCAAAAGTGCTCTCATAACTACCTTCCTCCTTATTCAGTCTCTGCAATTTGTTCCTCTGTCATTTCAATCTGCAGATCTTTCTGGTACTGTACTTATCCGCCCCATATACTCCTAACTGCAACACGTATACAAACAAACTTTTCCATATAACTCTAACCCACTTTGTCCTTATTTGCAATAAAAAAC
>JAZNIP010000010.1:0-5517 GCA_045577575.1 Lachnospiraceae bacterium
ACTCGGACGAAACGCAGCGGTACATAAGGCTGTAAAATACACAGCCTAAGTACCGGCGTTTCTTTACGGTCTGTCAGAAAATGTGATTGTTTCTGCCCATTTACGTTACAAACAAAATCTTCCCTAGCTTCGCCAAAGAGATGCAAACACTATGGGCGCACTAGGGGGGAGAAAGGATTTTGGGCAAAAGAAGCACTTTTCTTTTTTATAAAACCTTTTAAACTATTATTTTCTTCAAATCCCCATAAAATTCAGGGTAAGAAATGTTCACACATTCATTTCCGAGAATTTTAGTTTCTCCATCGGCTGCCAGAGAAGCAATGGCAAAGCTCATGGCAATGCGGTGGTCAGCATGGGAATCGATAGTGGCACCGTGGAGAGGATTTCCGCCATGAATGATCATTCCATCGTCTGTACCTTCAATGTCGCAGCCCATCGCTTTCAGGTTATTTACCATAACATCAATACGGTTGGATTCTTTGACTTTGAGTTCAGAAGCATCACGAATGACAGTTGTACCGTCAGCGTATGCTGCCATAATGGCAATAATCGGTATTTCATCGATTAAAGTGGGTATCAGCTCGCCACTGATTTCAATGCCATGCAAAGCATGGGAATGAACCAGAATATCTGCAGAGGCTTCACCTGCTTCATCACGGATGTTTTCGAGAGTAATATCTGCGCCCATTGCCTTTGCAACTCTTATTATACCGTCACGGGTAGGATTGATGCCTACATTGCGAATCAGAATTTCAGAGTTTGGAACAATTGAGGCAGCTGCAATAAAATATGCAGCGGAAGAGATGTCGCCAGGCACATGGATTTTTTGAGCGCACAATGGATTCCCAGGTTCTATAATCGCTGTAGTGCCTTTGGTGTAAACATTAGCACCGAATTGACGCAGCATAATTTCAGAATGATTTCTGCTGATATAAGGCTCTGTAACTTTTGTAACACCGTCAGCATACAGACCGGCAAGCAAAATGGCAGATTTCACCTGAGCGGAGGCAACCTTACTTGTATAGTGGATGCCGTGGAGCGATGTGCCGTTTATGAGAAGCGGAGCACAGTCATTCCCTTTTTCGCTGACAATGTCAGCCCCCATTTGTGACAGGGGCTCGATAATACGTTTCATGGGACGCTTTTGAATAGAAGCATCACCGGTAAGTCTGACCGGAAAATTTTGTGCAGCCAGGATGCCGGAAATTAATCTTGTTGTTGTGCCGCTGTTGCCGGCATCAAGTGTGACGGAGGGGGCGGTCAGTCCGTGTAAGCCTTTTCCGTGTACTTGGACGAGACCGGTTCCTTTTTCATAATCAATGTCAATACCCAGCTTGCGGAAGCAGCTCATGGTAGACAGACAGTCTGCACCTTCCAGAAAATTTGTGATTTCAGAAGTACCATTTGCTAATGCGGCAAACATAATACTTCGGTGTGAGATGGATTTATCGCCCGGAACAGTAATGGTTCCCTGCAATTTGTTGATTCTTTGGAATTTCATTGTTTTTCCTCATACTTTACGAAAGATAAAAAATGTAAATATTATTTCTTTTGTCGGATAATGTAGCCGTGATTTGTTAAAATCGAAACGGCAGATTCCATACTGTTTTCACTATAAAATTCAATATTGAGAACACCCTCTGCGGCTTCCCTATTATGTGCGATGCCGATATTTTTGATGTTGATGCTGTTGACTGCCAGCATGGTAGCAATAGAAGCAAGAGCACCCGGCTCATCTGCAATGTCAATCTGGATGGAAAATACCTTTTTAATCGGACCACTGGATGCTTCAATAAAGGAATCGCGGTATATGCGGGCACTGTCAAAAAAATCATAGATTTCCGGTTCACATTTTGCATCAATCTGTTCCTTGATTTTAGACAATGCATCAATATAGTTACCCAGAAGTACGGAAATATTTTCGGTATTGGTTAGACATATCTGCTGCCACATATGAGCAGAAGAGGAGGCGATTCGGGTAATGTCTTTAAAGCCTCCTGCTGCAATCATTTTCATAATACCGTCCGTGGAATCGGAGTCACGGACAAGATTCACGAGGGATGAAGCAACTACATGCGGTAAGTGACTGATAGCAGCGGTAACATAATCATGCTGCTCGCAGGATAAAATGAGAGGAAGAGCACCGATTTTGCAAATCAGTTCCTTATACAGCTCGACTTTATCGGAAGAGACATCAGCGGATGGAGTCAATATATAGTAGGCATTTTCCAAAAGCTTTGCTTTTGAATTGGCATAACCATAACGTTCGCTGCCTGCCATCGGATGACCACCGATAAACAGATGATTTAGTCCGAGAGCGGAAATTTGTTTGTGTATTCCAGTTTTTACGCTGCCCACATCGGTTAGGATGCAGTCTGATGGAAGATATTGCTTTAATAAAAGCAGATTTTCGTCATTGCAGGACACCGGAGCGCATAGAAATAAAATATCGCATTCAGAGAAGGAAGCATCAATTTTATCTAAAATTTTATCGGCGATATGTTCTTGCTTGGCAAGTATAAGAGAATCCATATTTGTATCGTATGCGTATATGGAAACATCCTTAATATTCTCTTTTAAAGACTTGGCAATTGATCCGCCGATTAGCCCAAGTCCGATAAAACCGCAGGTAAGTGTTTTCATAAGTATGACCTCATTTTATTTTAGGAATTATGCCCGGAATGAACGACCGACAATATCGGTAAACGGCTTTAATTCCGTACAGAGCTTTTCGAATTTTTCAAAGGTAAGTGACTGTGGTCCGTCTGAGAGAGCACAGGCAGGATTATCGTGAACCTCAATCATCAGACCGTCTGCATCGCAGGCAACGGCTGCTTTTGCCATTGGTGGTACATATTTATAGGCACCGGTAGAATGAGACGGGTCAACAATAATCGGAAGGTGCGATTTTTCTTTTAAAACAGCTACAGCACTGATATCCAATGTATTTCTGGTAGCGTTTTCAAAGGTTCGGATACCGCGTTCACACAGGACGACATTTGGATTGCCTTCTGCGATAATATATTCTGCGGCATTGAGCCATTCATCGATGGTGGCACTTAAGCCGCGTTTCAGCAGAACGGGCAGGCCTGAGCGGCCGGCTTCTTTTAATAAATAAAAGTTTTGCATGTTTCGCGCACCAATCTGAATCATGTCTACGTATTTGACTGCTGCGTTAATGGCATCAAGGCTGACAACCTCGCAGATTGTGGAAAGACCGGTTTCGGCTTTGGCGGTCTGCATATAACGAAGTCCTTCCTCCTCCAGTCCCTGAAATGAATAGGGTGAGGTGCGCGGTTTATAAGCTCCTCCGCGCAAAATAGTAGCACCGGAGGCTTTGACAGCTCTTGCAATGGTCATGAGCTGCTCCTCTGTCTCTACAGCACATGGTCCTGCCATGATGGTCAGATTTCCCGGACCGATTTGCGTATTTCCTACTTTTACACAGGTGGGTTCCGGATGAAATTTCTTGTTTACTAATTTGTAGCTTTCCGTTACCGGAACAACCTTGTCTACATCCTTAAAGATTGCCAGATTTTCCACGCCAAGTTTGGTTTTATCACCGACTACTCCAATGATGGTAGTTTCTTCACCGTGGGAAAGATGTGTTTGAAGTCCTTTTTCTTCAATATAACGTATGACAGTCAGAATATTGTCTTCTGCTGCACGAGGTTTCATAACAATAATCATAGAAGCATCCTTCTTTCTTTATATAGTAATTACGGGTTAATATACTCCTTGAACAATATAGCACGTTGAAGTGCGAAAGTCAATGAAAGAAAGGAATATAAATAATTGTTTAAAATGTGCAAAGTTACTTGTAATTGTTTGTAAAATTTAGTAAAATGTACACATGGGGAAAGAAAAGGGATTCAAAATTCCTGTCAAATATTGGCGAAACACCCAAAATTAGCGTAAATTGGAGGGAATTTATATGAATGTTTATACCACTGACAAAATCCGCAACGTAGTATTATTAGGACACGGCGGTGCAGGAAAGACTTCTCTGGCAGAGGCTATGGCATATCTGGCAGGTCTTACATCCAGAATGGGAAAAGTGACAGATGGAAATACAGTCAGTGACTTTGGAAAAGAAGAGCAGAAAAGAAAATTCTCAATCAGTACCTCAGTCATTCCATTAGAGTGGGAAGGTACTAAGATTAATATTTTAGATACACCCGGATATTTTGATTTTGTAGGCGAGGTTGAGGAAGCAGTAAGTGCGGCGGACGCAGCAGTGATTGTTGTTTCCGGTAAAGCAGGTGTAGAGGTTGGTACCGAAAAGGCTTGGGAGCTCTGTGAAAAATATAAGCTTCCCCGTATGGTATTTGTAACGGATATGGATGTGGACAATGCGTCCTATCGTCAGGTTGTAGAGGACATGACTGCAAAATACGGTAAAAAGATGGCTCCGTTCCACCTTCCGATCCGTGAGAATG
The DNA here is from genome assembly GCA_045577575.1 of Lachnospiraceae bacterium. Taxonomy (GTDB): domain Bacteria; phylum Bacillota; class Clostridia; order Lachnospirales; family Lachnospiraceae; genus VSOB01. The sequence goes on from JAZNIP010000010.1 coordinate 4,440, forward strand.
AAAAATTTGTTGGTTATATCAATGTTATCAGCGAAACGGGTTACAGATGGAAAGATAAAGAAGTTATTCCTTGTGAAATCCCTGAGTATAATCAGGCAAATCTTCAGCTGTATAAGGAAACTTTAATGGAATCCGTAGCAGAAACAAGTGAAGAATTTATGGATCGTTATTTCGCCGGTGAGACTTTCTCCGAAGCAGAAATCCGAGCAGCGGTTCGTATTAATGTTATGGACGGCACTATAGTTCCGATGTCTATGGGCTCCAATATTCTTTGCCAGGGTATTTATACTTTACTGGATGATATTGTAAAATATTTTCCAAGTCCGGAAAACCGTGAAATCGCCGGTGTAAACTTAAAGAGTAATGAAATCTTCCAAGCAGATTATGATTTCGCAAAATCAAAATCCGCTTATATTTTCAAGACAATCGTTGATCCGTTCATCGGTAAATATTCTCTTGTTAAGATTTGCTCCGGTGTATTTAAAGCGGACGATATGATTTACAATCAGGAAAAGGATTTGGAGGAAAAGGTTGGTAAGCTTTATGTATTACAGGGCAACAAACCGATTGAAGTACCTGAACTGCATGCAGGTGATATCGGAGCGATTGCAAAGCTGACCGCTGCAAGAACAGGAAATACACTTTCTACAAAGGCAGTGCCGATTCGTTTTGGTAAGGCTGAAATTTCTACTCCATATACCTATATGCGTTATCATGCAAAGAATAAAGGAGATATCGATAAGATTTCCCAGTCACTTCAGAAGATGATGCATGAAGACCAGACATTAAAGGTTGTGAATGACAGCGAAAACAGACAGAGTCTGATTTATGGTATGGGTGATCAGCATCTGGAAATCGTTGCAAGCAGACTCCTTAATGAATATAAAGTGGAAATTGAGTTATCGAAACCGAAGGTTGCATTCCGTGAAACGATTCGTAAGAAATCCGATGTGGAATATAAATACAAAAAGCAGTCAGGCGGACATGGACAGTATGGTCATGTTAAGATGCGTTTTGAATCATCAGGAAATTTGGAAGAGGCTTATGAGTTTGCGCAGGAGGTTGTTGGTGGGGCAGT
>JAZNIP010000011.1:0-4346 GCA_045577575.1 Lachnospiraceae bacterium
TCGTATTTAAAAGTAGTGCTCTGATAAACCGGAAGCTGTCTTGCTTCTCCCTGCGCAGGCTTCCAGCCCTCATGCAGACATTTGGTTCCAATTCTGTTTTCCATATGTATTCCCCATTTCTCTTTTCGTGCGTTACCGCCCAGAAACATTATAATGGATTTGAAATGAATTGTATAGTTTTATTGTTGTTACAATTCCAATTTAATTTTCTTCGTTTCCGCCATTTATCAGCTTTTTGGGTAAATAGCGCAAAATCATCGCTTCCAGCTCCTCCGGTACAATAGGCTTGGAGAGGAAATCCCGAAAACCATAGCTGATGTATTTCTCCTTTTCACCAATCATGGCATTCGCTGTCAGCATAATAATCGGGGTATTATCGCACAGTCGTTGCTCTCTCAGCCTGCGAAATGTCTCCATACCATCCATATCCGGCATCATATGATCAACAAATATCATATGATATGTTTGTTTGGCAGCCAGTTCCAGACATTCCTGACCATTTGCAGCCTGTGAAATCCGAATCTTCGTCCCTTTTAGCAGACTGGTAAATACCTTACGATTCATATGACTGTCATCCACCACAAGCACCTCCGCATCGGGTGCCGTATAAGACACCTTATACTGCTCCTTCGGAAACTTTCTCTTGCCGGCAATTACCGCATCTCCAATCGGAGTTTCGTTCACAACCTCCTGTTCTAAAACAAAGGAAAATTGTGAACCCTCTCCATAGATGCTTTCTACCTTAAGCTCACTTCCCATCATTTCAAGCAGCCGAACCGTAATGCTCATACCCAAACCGGTTCCTTCAATCCGATGATTCCTTTTTTCTTCTATCCGCTCAAACGGTACATACAGCTTTTCGATATCCTCCGGTCTTATACCAATACCGGTATCCTTTACACCAAAGTAAATGCGCCCCTTTCCCATTGACTTGATTTCAAAAACTACGCTTCCCTTTTGTGTATATTTCACTGCATTATTCAGCAGATTTACCAATATTTGCTTTATTCGGATTTCATCTCCGATAAGTGCACTCGGCAGACTACCGTCAATATCCGTAACAAATTTCAGTTCCTTACTCTCTGCCTTGAAATACAGCATATTGTAAATATCCCGAATCAAAGTCGACAAGCTGTATTCTGTCGGTATAATGGTCAGCTTTCCTGCCTCGATTTTTGCAATATCCAAAATATCGTTAATAATACCGAGCAGTGATTTTGCCGCACTCTTAATCTCCTGTGCATAATCGTAAATCTCCGGCTCGCGACTCTCTCGAATAATCATTTCATTCATTCCAAGTACCGCATTAATCGGGGTCCGGATTTCATGAGACATATTGGCAAGAAAGGTTGACTTCGCCTGATTGGCTGCATCTGCCTTTGCAGTCGTTTCTTCCAAAAGTTTTATATACTCCCACCTTTGGGAATCATCCTTCATCTCTATCACAAAGCTGTTCAAACGCTTTCTGCGATATACTCTGCGCACACTGCACACATAATGCATTCCGTCCTGATGATATTCGTGCTGTGCCCGCTCTCTGTTTTCATCCCGTATCCACTCATTAACACATGCAAAAAAAGCAATCTCCTTTGGCAGACCTCTTTCTACACGAAGCTGCTTTAATTCCGGTATAAAGCCCTGAGCCAAACGATTACTTCCCATATAATTTCCATGTCTGTCCAATACGATATAACCATATACCTGTTGGTAGGAGCTCGACATGGCAATCCCCTTTTCCACATTGCACATATTCAGCTTCTCCTGATTGAACAGCATTACCATACCCGTCGTCACATAGGTAATGGGCATTACCTCTATCGTCCAATGAAATGCACGAGAAGCCAAAAACATCAACACCGCCGAAATTAATACTCCGCTGACCGCAAACAGGGTTTTATAAGAAACATATTTCTTTTTTATCAAGGAATAAATTATCACAAGAATACTGAGCAGAATGTATCCATATAATAACACTGTGGAAAATGTATGTCCCGGTCCATAGGTTTTTTCCAACACTGCAACTCCATCCTGATATTCCAGCCATGCATCCTTATAATAAAAATCCGAATAGCCGATGCTCAATACAAACGCATACACCATAAAGCTATAGGCAGCCATTAAAAACTTCACGATTCGGGGAACAGAAAAATTACAAATACTGATAATGGAAAAAAACAGTATCAGCGGGAAAAAGCAACCGCCTATATACATGATCTTATTTGCCAATATCGCTTCCTCTACGGTCTTTGACAATGCCAATGCCAGATAGGCCAGATTCGTAATCGTAGACAGCATAATGATATCTGTAATGTAAATATTTTTCTGATTATAATCTGAAGCGAGACAGATAATTAATACAACAATCGCAGCAAGTGCCATTATCACATAATAACCAATCATATTTCACCACCTATATCTCCAATCCGGAAATTCTATTCGCTTTGAACCAGTTCATACAGCTTTGTACGCATATTATTAACTACTTCACAGGCTGCCTCCATCGTCAATGTCATATCATCTGCAGAACCCACCAGACTCTTCACCTGGTTTTCTACTCCGCATACGATTTCCAATAATTCATTTGTGCTGTCAGTCAGATTTTGCACCGCTTCCCGTATTTCCTCTTTTGTCTCATTACTCTCATTAACCGTATTTTTGGAATCATCCGAAAGTGTTTTTATCTGCTCAGCAACCACCGCAAAACCTCGTCCAGCATTTCCTGCCCGGGCAGCCTCAATCGAAGCATTCAATGCCAACAGATTTGTCTGATTCGCAATGCTGATAACAGCACCGTTATTTCTCTCCAAATCACCCAATGCTTTATTAATCTCTTCTAATATCTTGTGAAGGTTTTCCGTAAATTTTCTAACTTCAACTACAGAATCCGCAATGTCAACACACTCGTCTTTATTTGCAGCACAGCCGCTCTCCACTCCGCCAATGGAAACATTCAGCTCAGCAAATTGCTCATCAATATGTACAGATAGCATTTCCTGCTTCTCCTTCTCATGAGAATGCATTTCCCGCATATTTTCCATCAGCTCTGCTACATGCTCTTTTTCCGCTATGACAAAATCCTTTACATAATGCACACAGTTGTCCCTGTGATTAAAACCGTTAAAAATTGCAATCGCCATCTGTTTACAATTTGCATATCCGCATCCGCCGCAATTGATATTCCGCTTTTCCTTTGTGTCCTTTTTCATTTCACAAAAGATCTTGTCAATTTCCTTCTCCGTAGGTTTTTTTACAATGCAATTTGCACTTTTATCGGTATATCCACGAACAAAATCCTCCAGCTTCAAAGAAGCAAAGCTTTTGTCCAGCTTTTTCCAACGTTGCTCCGGTGTAAGCTTTCTTCCCCAGGCCGTTTTTTTATCATTCCTTTTGCTTTCCTGTTTGATTTTTCCCAATGCAATATAGGCATCCTCTGTTTTTGCCCTCTCTGCCTCTACTGCCGTTCCGTATAAACAACCACCACCGCAATTTAATGCATCAATAAACAGATACGGTGTTTTTTCGCCTCTGATTCTTTCTTTATTTTTCTCCAGATAATCATACATATGCTTTTCGCCTTCCATCTGACGAATAAACACATCCTCTCCCAGCAGCCAGTATACATTTTCTTTCAGTCCGCCCGGCATTGGATAAACAGAACCAAGACCATATTCTGATTCGTCACTTATCGGCTTGCCCTTTATATTATTGGAACGGATATATTTCATTAAATGCTCAAACGTAACATTGTACTCTACATAATGATGCGTATTCGGATCATCAATTTCATTTTTCTTTGCAATACAAGGACTGATAAACGCCAGCTTATCCTTTAACCCCATGTATTTCTTGGCATAGATTGCACTACACATCATCGGACTATGGATTGGCATCAGCTTAGGCAACAGCTCAGGCAAATATTTTTCAATATATCCCACAACAGCAGGGCAAGGCTGCGATATTCCTCCCATAAAATTATTTTCCTGAATGTAACGTATATATGCCCAGCTTGTAATATCTGCTCCATAAGAAACACTCAGTATACGATTAACACCGGCTTCCTTCAGTCCGCCCAAAATCGCTTCATACTCATTATAATAATTGGCTTTAAATGCCGGTGCCAAAATAATGGAAATCTTTTCTCCCTTCTTCAAGTCAGCAAAAAATCTCTCCGTATCATCATTGTAGCTCCTCGCTTTATGCTCACAAACATCAAAACAGGCTCCGCAGGCGATACATCTTTCTTCATCCACCTGCACCACGTTTTTTCCTCTTTCGTTTTTTACAATATTGGCTCCCTGACAGCTGCAGGCACCTATACAACGATTGCACCCCACACATAACTCATT
>JAZNIP010000012.1:0-5957 GCA_045577575.1 Lachnospiraceae bacterium
AAACGAAGTTCTGATGCAGGAAATACTGGATTTTACGCAGACTTATCCGGTAATAGAAGATGTGGAGTTGAGCTATCAAAGTAATATTCGTGAAGATGTAGAACGGTTTGAACAGGAAAAAAATGTTGTGGATGCCACAGCCGGAAATTCGCAGCTTGTCTGGACCTATCAAAATGAACTTGCGGTACAGACGCTGCGCTGGCTGTGCGGAGAACAGACATTGGATAAGGTGTTGCGGTATGCAGACGAGAACCGTAAAAGCAGTTAAAAATAATAAAGGATAAACAGCAAAGAAGAGCAGTTGTGTTTTTTTGATGAAGTGATTCACAAAAAAGTACAACTGCTTTTTTCAAATATGTCCTATTTCTCCCGCTTGAAAAAAAGATAAACTAACTTCAGCAGCAAAAAATGAACTTCAGAAAGGGAGAGGGTTATGAAAAGAAAATTAGTTGCTATGATGTTAGGAATGACAATGCTTGCATCTGCATTGACAGGATGCGGCGGTGCACAGGAGAGTGCAGCACCGGCAGCAGAGGCTCCGGCAGCGGAGGCAAAGGCTGAGGAAAAAGCAGAAGCACCGGCGGCAGAGGCATCTGCTGATGCGGAGGAAGTGACACTGACCGTTCTGGCAGGACAGTCTACAACGGATGCAGGTATTGAGGATATGATTGACGAAGCATTGGCAGAGCAGTATCCGAACATTAAGCTGGAATGGGAATGTGTTGACTGGGGTAATGATTTCCAGCCTAAAATGCAGCAGTATATGCAGTCCGGACTTCCGGATATTATGATTGGTAAAGCGCAGGACGTTGCAACCTATGCACCGCAGGGTATTCTTGGTGAAATCGATGAGACTTACCTGAGCAGAGGTCTTGATGCGGCAAGAGAAAATGTAACCATCGATGGAAAAACATATGGTCTTGTATATAACGCATTGTATCAGGGCGTTTACTACAATAAGACAATGTTTGCAGAGAACGGTTGGGAAGTTCCGAAAACACAGGAAGAATTACAGGCAATTATCGATGACTGCAAGGCAAAGGGAATTGTACCGTTTGCGAGTCACATGGTTGACACATGGTCTATCGGTAACGTAACGATGCAGTTCATGATGAATGATGTATTCAATAACGATGCTACATGGGGCGACAAATTCCGTGCAGGCGAAGTATCCTTTGCAGAGGATAAGGCAGCTCAGACAGCATATCAGTACAACAAGCTGATTTTTGACAATACATATCCGGAAACATTCTCCTTAGAGCAGACAGATTGTGATGCGAGAATGGTTCTCGGTGAGGCGGCAATGAAGGTTTCCGGTTCATGGTCTATCCAGAACTTCCTTGATATTGACGAAAGCTTTGACTTCGGTATTTTCCCGTTCCCGAACCAGACCGGTGACTCTAAGCTGATTTTTGAGCCGAACATCGCAATTATGACAAGTGCAAAGAGCGAGCATCAGGATGCAATTAACTGTGTACTGGATGTTATGACAGGAAACAAGGACTTAGCAGTGGAAATCTATGATTATACAAAGACAGCTTCTATGCTGAAGGATGTAACGCCTACTTTTGCAAATCCAAGTCAGGCTGATATTGACAAATATGCAGCAGACGGTATGGTTGTAGACGTAACTTTAGGAAACAATCAGCTCGTATGGGGCGGTTTCCAGGAAGAAAATGCAAAGGATATCGCAGCTTGGTTACAGGGCGATGCAAGCTTTGAAGATGCACTGGCAGCTTCCGACGGAAGAGTAGAAGCAAGTAGCGCAAATTAAGCGGAAAAATAAAAAAAGATAAAGCGGGGGCTGCTGCGGTTTGCAGCAGCCCTTTTGTATCACAGACTAATATCGTAAAAACTGTTATGGAGGAGCTATGAAAAACAAAAAAAGGAATACCATGGAAAAGAATATGGAAAAGCAGTATCTGCTTCTGGTACTTCCCGGATTAATTATTTTTACTATCGGTCTAATTGTTCCGCTTCTTCTGGCATTCCGTTATTCTTTTACAAGCTGGGATGGTATGTCAGCAGAAAAACCGTTTGTGGGACTGCAAAATTATATAGACTTAATAAAGGATGAGGATTTCCGCTCGGCATGGTGGTTTACCGTTAAATTTACCATTGGAAATACTATTATTCAGAATGTGCTGGCACTTGTATTTGCGGTGGCATTGGACAGTGGAATTAAGGCACAGAAGCTGTATCGTACCGCACTGTTTGTTCCGTGCTTAATCAGTGCATTGATTGTAGGCTTTGTATGGTTGAAAATGTTTTCTAATGTACTTCCGGCAGTCAATGATTTGCTTGGAACCAATATTAACTTTCTCCTGTTTGGAGACGGAGAGACAGTATTATCCGGTTTGCTTATTGCCAATAACTGGCAGTGGGTAGGCTATTGGATGTTGATTTATCTGGCAGGGCTTCAGTCCATTCCGGCAGAGCTGTATGAAGCGGCAAAGGTAGATGGTGCAGGAGCATGGACGCGTTTTAAGAATGTGACCATTCCGATGCTGGCACCGGCGATTACGATTTGCGTGGTAGGAATTACAACCGGTTCCTTAAAAGTATACGATTTGCTTGTGTCTTCCACGAAGGGCGGTCCGGGAAGAGCCTCTACATCGGTAATTTATCAGACCTATACAACAGCAATTAACGGCAGACAGTATGGTTATGGCTCTGCCATGTCGGTATCGCTTGTGGTAGTACTGCTTCTGGTAGCGTTAATACAGGTAAAGGGATTAAAGAGTAAGGAGGTGCAGCAGTAATGGCTTTCGGAAAGAAAAAAGAAAAAGAAGCAATTCCATCACAGCCGTATACAAAAGGGACTCTGGTGGTGCAAATTTTGATGACCGTAGTTGCTTTGTTGTATATTGCACCGATTTTGATTATTATTAATTATTCTTTTAAGACAAAAAAGGAGCTGTATCTGACCAGTCCGCTTTCGCTGCCATCCTCGTTGCAGCTTGAAAACTATAAGAAGGCATTTGATAAGCTGGATTTGACAACAACCTTTACAAACACGTTGCTTTATACAGCGGTCAGTGTTTTGATTCTGGCACTGCTTTGCGGTACGACCGCATGGGCAATTGCCAGATGCAAAGCTAAGTTTTTCAAATTTTGTTATGTATATTTTATTATAGGAATTTTGATTCCGTATCAGGCTCTGTTTTTGCCCATTTATATCATTGGCTATAAGATGAATCTGACCAATACGAGATATGGAATTATCTTTATGTATGTAGCAACGGGTATTTCTTTTGGTGTATTTTTGATGACGAGCTTCATGTCCACAGTGCCGATTGAATTGGAGGAGGCAGCACGAATCGATGGCTGTTCCGTGTTCCGTACCTACTTTACGGTGGTTATGCCGCTGTTAAAGCCGGCAATGGCAACGCTTATTATTATGCAGGCATTCCAAATTTGGAACGATTATCTGTTGGCAAGTCTGTATGTGAGCAAAAAGAGCTTAAAAACCTTAACGGTAGCCATTCAGTCGTTGTTTTCTGCACAAACCAGCGATTATACAACAGCGATGGCGGCCATTGTTATTTCTGTGTTACCAATAGCAATTTTGTTTATGTGCTTACAAAAATATTTTATTAAAGGTATGACGGTAGGTGCAGTGAAAGGATAAATTATGTCAGAAATGATAAAAAGCTATGTGCTTGGTGATATGCAGGCATTTTATGTAATGGATGAGCAGACAAAGAACCCGGAGCTGGTGCTTCTGCCGGAAGGTATGGAATATCGTGAGCCGGAGAGAGAAAAGCCCTATGCAGACTCTCTTGTACAGGTAAAAATTGCAGGAGATACTTATCTTGGCGGTTATGCAGGAGGCGTAACGATGCGTCAGGGCAAGACGGTGGAAGGGTTTCGTTATATCGGGCAGAAGGTGTCCGAGGAAAACGGAAAAACGGATATTTGCACTGTTTTAAGAGATGACAGAAGCTATCAAATCGAGCATCATCTGCTTTATACGACAGGAGAAAAAACGATGCGAAGCTATTGCGTATTTCGGAATGAAGGAACCGAAACTGCAGTATTGGAAATGCTGTCCAGCTTTTCTCTCGGAAAGATTTCGCCCTATATGGAGGCGGACGGCTATGATACCATAAAGATACATAGGCTTCGCAGCGTGTGGAGTATGGAGGGCAGACTGGAAACAAGGACATTGGAGGAGCTGCAGCTTGAACCGTCATGGGCAGGTCATGCGGTACGAAGCGAGCGGTTCGGACAGGCGGGCTCCATTCCGATTAACCGCTATTTCCCCACGCTTGTACTGGAGGATTCCAAGAGCCATATCTTCTGGGGAGCACAGATTGCACACAATGCATCATGGCAGATGGAGGTTTTTCGACGGGGAGACAATGTTCAGATGTCGGGAGGTCTTGCAGACAGGGAGCTGGGACACTGGACGAAAGAGATAAAGCCGGGCGAGAGCTTTGCTACACCGGAGGCAATTCTGTCTGTATGCAGAGAGGAAAGCATGGAGCCGATTTTCCAGAGACTGACCTCTGCGTTGGAAGCGGCAGTAAATGCAGGTCCGGAATGTGAGCAGGAGCTTCCGATTGTGTTTAACGAATATTGCACCACATGGGGATGCCCATCCCATGAAAATATCAGTGAAATCATTGATACGATTAAGGATAAGGGATTTTCCTATTTTGTTATTGACTGTGGCTGGTATAAAGAGGACGGTGTTCCGTGGGATATCGCTATGGGTGATTATGAGGTCTCAAAAGAGCTGTTTCCGGAGGGCTTACAGAAAACGGTGGATTTGATTAAAGCAAATGGAATGAAGCCGGGCATCTGGTTTGAAATTGATAACGTGGGCTGCGCTGCAAAGGCTTATCAGCAGACAGATCATTTGCTGAAGCGCGACGGATATACGCTGACAACGACGATGCGCCGTTTCTGGGATATGCGACAGACTTGGGTGCAGGGCTATTTATCAAAAAAAGTAATTGATACGCTAAAGCAGTACGGCTTTGAGTATATGAAGATGGATTATAACGATACCATCGGTATCGGCTGTGACGGAGCGGAATCACTTGGTGAGGGGCTGCGTCAGAATATGGCAGCGTCCCTTGCTTTTATTCAGAAGGTGAAAAAAGAGGTGCCGGATATTATTTTAGAAAATTGTGCATCTGGTGGTCATAAATTAGAGCCGCTGATGATGTCAGAGTGCAGTATGGCATCCTTCTCCGATGCACATGAGTGCGAAGAGATTCCGATTATTGCGGCAAATCTTCATCGTGCGATTTTGCCGAGACAGAGTCAGATATGGGCAGTTATCCGAAAGACCGATTCTTTAAAGAGAATTGCTTATTCGGTAGCTAATACTTTTCTTGGCAGAATGTGTATCTCCGGTGATGTATGGCAGCTTTCTGAGCAGCAGTGGAAAGTATTGGATGACGGTATTGCTTTTTACAAAAAGCTTGCACCGATTATAAAAAAGGGATTTACGACCAGATACGGAAACGAAATCAGCAGTTATCGTAATCCAATCGGATGGCAGGGAATTTTGCGTGAGGGAGAAAACGGACAGGCATTTGTATTGCTTCACGGCTTTCGTCAGGCAGCAGGAACGGAGGTCTCCGTCCCTGTGCCAGAAGGATATCAGATTGCCGATATTTATTCCTATGAACCGGAAGAGCCTGTTATAAAGGACGGCAAACTGTTTTTGCGGTTCCGTGAAGACATGAAAGCCGTAGCTGTTTATCTTGAGAAAAATAATGGAACTATTGTTTCTTAAGGATTCGGAATAACTGAATCAGTAATGTGGGCAGGAATGCGAGCCAAAGCACGCTTCCTGCCTGCTTTGCGTTTAATGGAACAACGGCAAAAAGGGTTTGCAGAGGCGGTAGGAACATAACTGCTGCAAGAAGGAATGCTCCGCTAAAAAAAGCTGCCAGACTGTAAGGATTGCTGAGAAATCCGGCTTTAAAAATACTGTGTCT
>JAZNIP010000013.1:0-4980 GCA_045577575.1 Lachnospiraceae bacterium
ACAGCGGAATTACTAACCGTTCTGGTTTTAGAACAGAACGGAAAGAAATTCCAAGCTCTCCTCCGAGGCATCCAAAAAGAAAGCACAGTCCGTTTCGTCTGCAAAAATTACGAAAAAATCCCCTAACTGCGCACCGGAGCATTTGTATGCTTTTAGCGAAGTTAGGGGGAGTTCATTATCATGCGCAGAAAGAGGCATATCGGTTTGGTAATCATACAAATTCCGTATTCGTAGTCCGTATGATTAGCAAACCGATATGCCGTCGTATCTATGCATGATAATCTTTTAAATTTCTATTTCTCCACCTCCAATGTTGCATTGGTGAGGCGGCAGTATAGATTTGGATCGTCCTTTTCCTGATAGGTTTCATAGGTGCCGGTAACAATGATTGGAGAGCTTTCCGGAGGGTAATCATCCGGGAAGGAGTGACTGCCGTCTTCCCAGACAAACTCCAGTCCCTGTGAGCAGCAGGCAGTTGCATCTTCGATGATGCAGTAGTGGTAATACTGTCCGGTGGGTTCATAGTAGGAGGGATAGTATTGGCCTTTGATTTTTAAGGTTTTGCCTATGTACTGCTCCGGATTTTGCATAAGCTGATAGACAATGGCATATACCATATCGCTGCCCATTTCCGTCAGATCATAATTTACCGATACCTGTGAAGCAGTATTTGGAGCAGAGTGGATAGCGGATCTGTTGTTTGTGCATCCGACTAACAGGAAAACTAGAAATATCAGTACGCATTGGGCTCTTCTTTTTTTCATGAAATCATCTCCTTAATATCTTTCCAATACAACAATTACAAAGGAAAATACATAAATCAATTACTACAATGGTGGAGCCGACAGGAGTGGCTGCGAGGATGGAGATAAGCATGCCAAGCAGTGTGCCTGTGACAGAGAGAATGGCAGAATAAATAACCACGCTTTTGAAGCTGTAGGTAAGACGCATGGCAGACAGCGGCGGGAAAATAATCAATGCAGAAATCAGCAGGGAACCAACCAGATTAATAGCTAGAACAATGATAACTGCAGTGATAACAGAGAGCAGCAGATTGTATAAGGTGCTGTTCGTTCCCGTTGCCTTTGCAAAGCTTTCGTCAAAGGTAACGGAAAAAATGCGATTATAAAACAAAAAATAGAAACAGATTACGCAGACACACAGTACGATGCACATATATGCTTCCGCAGCGGTTAAGGTCAGAATAGAGACGGCACCGAATAGCGTAGAGCACACATCACCGGAAACATTGGCAGAGGCAGAAAAAAGATTAATTAAAAGATAACCGACAGCAAGTGCGCTGACAGACAGCATGGCAATTGCTGCATCACCTTTTAGTCTGGTATGCTGTCCCGCACATAAAAGAAAAATAGCGGCAATGACTGTGATGGGCATAGTCAACAATGTATCATTGGATATTTTGAGTAGGGTTGCAACGGACATTGCTCCGAAGGCAATATGGGAAAGACCGTCCCCGATAAAGGAAAATCGTTTCAGTACAAGGGTTACTCCTAAGAGAGAGGAGCAAAGTGCAATCATGATGCCGACAATTAAGGCGTACTTTACAAAGGGATATTGCATATAAAATATAAGTTCGTTTATTAATTCATTCATTTTCTGCTTCTTCCTGTGCTTTAAATAATTTCCAATAGTTGCTATGTAAATATTCATCTTTTGTACCGAAAAAGGTATGCTCCTGCTGAATGTGTAAAATATGTGTGGCAAAGTAAATTGCCTGTATATCGTGGGAAACCATAATGATGGAAACACCTTCTTCATTGAGCTGTCTGGTTATTTGGTAAAATTCCAACGTGGCTTTCGGATCCAGACCGGTTACCGGTTCGTCAAGCAGAAGTACCTTTCCGGCGGCACAGAGGGCTCTTGCGAGAAGCACCCTCTGTTGTTGACCACCGGACAAATGACGGTAGCAGGTATTTTTTAAATGCCATATACCAAGTCTCTGCATAGTTTTCTCTGCAAGCTCTTTTTCCTGCTTTCTATAAAAGGGTCTTAAACCACATTTAGGCAATGAACCGGACAAAACAATTTCCCACGGGGTTGCAGGAAAGTCTCTTTGAACAAGGGTTTGCTGAGGAAGATACCCGATTTCGTGGGGACTCAGACCATTACCGGTAACCATTTCTCCGCTTATTTTTTCCTGTAAATGCAAAAGTGTTTTGACTAAAGTGCTTTTTCCGGCTCCGTTTTCACCAACAATACATAAGTAGTCGCCTTTTTCAACCTGAAAATTTAAGTCGGATACGATAATTTGCTGTTCATAGCCAAGTGATAGATGGTTACAAGTAATATAAGCCATTTTGTCTGCCTCCTTTAGTTTAATGCTTTTGTCAGAATGTCCAAGTTTTCCTGCATAGCTTTTAAATAAGTAAATTGATTATTAATATCCGTTTGGTCTACGGATTGAATAGAATTGAGAGATAATATTGTTTGATTTTTTCTCTTTGTATTTTGCTTTATGGTTTCTGCAATTTTCGTATTCGATTTTTCCAGTACCAATATGCTGTGAAGGTTTAATTCATCAGTCTTTTTTGCAAGGAAGGTAATTGTTTCAAAGCTTGCTTCGGCATCGGCACTGCAACCCGAAAAGGCGGCATAATAATTCAGATGGTAGTCATCAACCAGATAGCGGAAGGGAAAGCGGTCGCCGAAAAGAACCGTATCATATTTAGCAGAAGAAACCATTTGCTCATATTGCTTATCTAATTCTTCCAGTTTCTGAAGATAATGCAGGGTGTTTTCGGTATAGCTTTCAGCATGCGCCGAATCTGCCTGTACGATTTGGTCGCTAATTGCCTGAACAAGTAGTTTGGCATTTTTTAAAGAAAGCCATATATGTTCATCATATTCCGCCTCGTGAGCATGTTCCTCATGCTCTTCGTGCTCCGAAGGCTCTTCTATGTCATGGTGGTGATGCTCACTTTCCTGCATGCCGTCCACCATTTCCTCTGTTTTGGCGGCATCACCAAGTGTCTCAAGCATATTTATGGTTCGCATGGATTTATTCGTTGCTTCTTTTAAAACAACCTCTGTCCAACTGTCGGATTCGCCACCTGTATAGATGAAAATATCGGCTGAGCTGATTTTGGAAATGTCTTCTACAGTAGGCTGATAGCTGTGTAGGTCGATACCGGAATCAAGCAAAAGTGTTGTTTCAAATTGGGTCGTATTCTGACCGATGATTTCCCGAACCCAGTCATATTGTGGGAAGGTAGTACATACAATAGTGATTTTTTCACTGCTTTTATTCCGGCTACTGCATCCGGACAGCAAAAGGAAACAGCAGATGCAGGCTGTAATCAAGGTCAATATTCTGTTTTTATTCATAAAAAATCCTCCGTTAATAAAACATTTTTTATACTTTTGATTGCATCAAAACAAGACCAACCGGAGTTGGCATAGAGAAATTGTTTTATAAGGAGATTTAATTTAGAAGTTCAACTTTTAGAGAAATAAGGGTTGGATTAACACACAGATGTTCCGTGGCATGAGATACCCATTTTGCAGATAGGAAAAGAACGGTCATAAGAAATGACGTAACGGGTACCTGCCTGATAGACTGGATAAACTGAAATGCTTCTTCAAGCTGCACACAAATAGGACAGTGGTCTTGCGAACAATCGTGGTGTGCATTTTCGATAATAAACTGATAAGAAAACAGAATATTAAGCAGAATAAATGTAATAACAAAGAATACACAAATTTTTCTGCAATTAAGCTGCGGTCTTTTCATTATCATACAATGCACACCTCCTGTCCCAGTTCCGTATTTTTTATTTTGTAATATTAGTCTTAAAAAAATGAGATGTCAAGTGTCCGATGCGTGGATTTTACCTGAAATTTACAATTTGTGAAACTCCGGCAGTCTGTTTTGGAAGGTAGTGTAATAGGAAAATCCGCATTCCTTTAATATTTCGGCGGCTTTCTCAAATTCGTAGCCGATGTAGGACGGTACATGGGCATCGCTGCCGACAGTAATGATTTCGCCGCCCAGCTCCCGGTAGCGCTTTAAAATAGCGATGGACGGATTGGTTTCTTTCAGACCGTATTTGAGACCTCCGGTATTGATTTCCAGTCCCTTTTCGTTTTCCAGTAAGAGTTTCAGAATTTTATCGAAAATATCCTGATATTTTTCATAAGTATATTCAGCATCTTTATTGGGACCATAGCGTACTACATAATCCAGATGTCCGTACACATCAAAGTTTTTGAATTTTTTAATATTTTCCAGAATGGATTCAAAATATTCACGGTAGGCTTCCTCTTCCGGGCGTCCTTCATAAAAGGAAGGAAAGTATGGGTCACGGCCGTTGCACACATGGGAGGAGCCGATAACAAAGTCAAAATCAAAAGACTTGATGTAGCGTGCATGCTCCCGCATCAGGTGGGGCTGGAGTCCAAGCTCAATTCCGAAGAGAATCTGAATCTGAGAAGCATATTTTTCTTTATATCGAAGTAAATCGTACAGATATGCGTCGGTGTTTACAAGGAAATAATCTGCAGGAATCTCATCAGAAGGCGGATAATCATAGTCCTGATGTTCGGTGAAGCAAATTTGCTTCATACCGATAGAAATTGCCTGCTCTATCATTTGTTCCATTGGGGTGTCGCTGTCACCGGAATAGGAACTATGCATATGAAAATCAGCGGTAATTGACATGGGTAAAACCTCCTTTATAGCTATATTGGATATAATGTCAGCAACAGTATAGGTGATTTTTGGGAAAAATGCAAAGAAATCATAAAGTGACTGTAAAAAATATAATATTTTTTTATTTTCATCTTGATATTTCGGGACAAATTAGGTAGAATAATGGTGCTGACAAAATTTTGACAATCATTGGAAACTCTAATGATGTCGAAATGATATAAAATATTTTCATTTCTAGGAGGAATAAAAAATGGCAGTTAAAGTAAGTCGGAGGCCAAGCGGTCTTAGGAAGACAATGTCATAAATCAACT
>JAZNIP010000014.1:0-2182 GCA_045577575.1 Lachnospiraceae bacterium
TGTGAAAGATATAACCAATGTTTTTCCTGTATCCATATAGGTAAATGTCATCGGATATCAGATGGCATGAGTTGTGGTTTAGACGAAAAAATATTGCCGTGGAGTATATAGGAAAATTATTCCGTTACATGGCTTAAGGCATACTTCAGCTACATTGATGATTTCGCAGAACGTAGATATTAGTACTGTGTCTGCTCGGTTAGGACATGCGCAGACTTCTACGACACTTGACATTTATGCTCATGCGCTCGAAAAATTAGATGTTACAGCATCTGAGGCATTGGCTCAAGTTCTGACAAGAAATGCGTAATTTCACATTGGTTGACAAATGGTTGACAAATCTTGTTTTTTAATCTGTTTTCATTTCTTTCTTAAGAGCAAAAAAATACCGCAAACACTGGTATTAACAGCATTTGCGGCTTCTCGGAGTGACAAGATTCGAACTTGCGGCCTCCGCCTCCCTAAGACGGCGCTCTAACCAAACTGAGCCACACCCCGATACACGCTATAACTATATTAGTATAACGTGTTTGTGATAGAAAATCAAGGCTTTTTTTTCATATTTTTTTGTGCAGTCGAAAGCATTAATTTGATACGGTTAAGCTGATTGACTTCGCTGGCACCCGGATCATAGTCTATTGCGACAATATTTGACTCAGGATGACGACGGCGCAGCTCTTTGATAACCCCTTTTCCGACTACATGATTTGGCAGACAGCCAAAAGGCTGAGTGCATACAATGTTATGGACTCCGCTATGGATTAATTCCAGCATCTCCCCGGTTAAAAACCAACCTTCCCCGGTCTGATTACCGATGGAAACAATTGGCTCAGCGTAGGATACCAAATCATAAATATTAGCAGGAACATCAAAATGTCGACTTTTTTGGAACGCATTTGTTGCCGGCTTGCGGAGAAGCATGAGAGCGCGAATTCCGAGCGTGGAAAGTCGTGCAGCCTTTTTGCTTGTACCGAATTGTTCGGCTTTATATACCTGATTATAGAAACAATAGAGCATAAAATCCAATAAATCAGGAACGACTGCTTCGGCACCCTCTGCCTCCAACAGATCAACCAGATGATTGTTTGCGGCAGGCATAAATTTAACCAGAATTTCGCCTACAATGCCCACACGAGGCTTTTTCTTATTCGTGATGGGAAGAGCATCAAAATCCTCTATAATCGCCTTACAGAGCCGTTTAAAGGCAAAATAACTGCAATGTCTGCCGGTAATAAAGGCTTTGCACTTTTCTGCCCATTTACGGTGCATAGCGTTGGCAGAACCGGGTATCTGTTCGTATGGACGCATGCGATAGAGACAACGCATAAAAATATCACCGAACAACGCGCTATAGGCAATGCGGATAAACATACCTGCATGAATGCTAAAGCCGGGATTGCTTTCCAGACCGGACAGATTTAGGGAAATAACAGGAATCTGTTCCATGCCTGCTTTTTCCAAAGCGCGGCGAATAAAACCAATATAATTGGTAGCACGACAGCCACCACCCGTCTGTGACATAATAACGGCTGTTTTGTTAAGATCATATTTGCCGGAAAGAAGAGCTTCCATAATCTGTCCGACAACAATCAATGAAGGATAACACGCGTCATTATTGACGTATTTCAGTCCGATATCGACAGCATGCTTGTTGTCATTCGGTAAAATCTCCAAATGATAACCATAAATGTTAAATGCAGATTCAATTAATTCAAAATGAATCGGCGACATTTGCGGACAGAGGATGGTATAGTCCTTGCGCATTTCTTTAGTGAAGACAATTCGTTCAACTGAGGTAGGACGTATTGTCCGTACAGTTTTTTTACGTGCCTTTACACGCAGTGCAGAAATCAGGGAGCGGACACGGATCCTTGCAGCTCCTAAATTGTTAACCTCATCTATTTTCAGACAGGTATATATTTTGTCTGAACCGGACAAAATATCATTTACCTGATCCGTTGTAACGGCATCTAATCCACAGCCAAAGGAATTGAGCTGAATCAAATCCAGATTTTCAACAGTGCGGACATAGGATGCGGAAGCATATAGTCTGGAATGATACATCCACTGGTCGGAAACAATGAGCGGACGCTCCGGCTTAGCCAGATGGCTGACAGAATCCTCGGTCAATACGGCAATGTCATAGCCGGTAATCAGCTCGGGGAAGTCGGATCGTAGCCAT
>JAZNIP010000015.1:0-3726 GCA_045577575.1 Lachnospiraceae bacterium
TCGAACAGACAGAGGAAAAATGGCAGTGGAATGTGCCGGAAGAAAATAAAAAGTATGCATTTAAGAAAGAAAACCCGGATTTCCATGCAGAGGTAGTATTACAGGATGTGATCTTTGGCTACAACCCGGAGAAAACCATACTAAAGCATATCACCCTATATGCAAAGCCGGGACAAAAGATTGCTTTTGTAGGCTCTACCGGAGCCGGAAAAACAACGATTACGAATCTATTGAATCGTTTTTATGACATCGAAAGCGGCTGTATCACCATAGATGGTGTGGACATCATGGACATCGATAGGGCATCGCTGCGCAGAAATGTGGCAATGGTGCTACAGGATACCCATTTGTTTGCAGGTACGGTTATGGAAAATATCCGCTATGGCAGACTGGATGCCACAGACGAGGAGGTTGTTCAGGCAGCAAAAACAGCCAGTGCCCATTCCTTTATCATGCGTCTGGAGCATGGCTATGACACGATGCTGGAGGGTGACGGTGCAAACTTAAGTCAGGGACAGAGACAGCTTTTGAACATTGCCCGGGCGGCAATCTCCAAAGCACCGATATTGATTTTGGATGAAGCCACCAGCTCTGTAGATACGAGAACAGAGAAGCATATTGAGAGAGGAATGGACCGTCTGATGGCGGAGCGTACCACCTTTGTCATTGCCCACAGACTTTCCACTGTCCGCAATGCCAACGCGATTATGGTGCTGGAAAACGGCGAAATCATAGAGCGTGGTGACCATGAGGCTCTGCTTGCGCAGAAGGGCAGGTATTATAAGCTGTATACGGGGCTGAGTGAGCTGGAGTAGGTGAGGTAAGAGTCCCTTTTGCGAATGTAACAGAGATGGCAGAAGCTGTATTGAACGCAGAACTTGAGAAAGGATATGCAGATATGGTTGCAGGAAGAACAAAATCGAGGTGTATCATGGAAAACGGAAGTTTTTTTCAACAGCTTATTCCGGAGGCGGATATAATAGTTGATTTAGAATTGGAACATAGTAAAGTCTTATCTGTATTACGAATTGATTATGAGAAATTTAAGATATGGGAAGATACGATGTCTTTTTATAAGAACATGAAAAGGGATGGAGTTGTTTTGTGGCAGGCAGCATAATAGAGTTATCAAAATATAGATATGAGCGTGCTCTTGAGGAATTAAAAAGTGCAAGAGAGGTTTTGTAAATTTGAAGCAGAAATGACGATGGAGTGTTCATTTCTGCTTTTTATATGTTGGCTAATTGCGACCTAATTGGAGATAAATGATTGACAATGTTGATTACTGATATATTTGATAGAAAATGAGGTTTTGACACTAACTTTAGTTGATACAGGAACACATGCAGATTTATTTGATATATAAGTGAAATAAATAAAAATCATTATTGCAAAATCCCAGAGATTCTTATAAACTAATAATATCTTTATATCACATCTTATGTGAATCTATTATTCCGTCAGGAATACAGGTAATGCGTTCTGCAGTTACCGTAAGTACCCAATAATGAAAAGTATATGAACGGTATATTGCGTCTGAGAGAGTTCTTTTTGTTGTATGCCATTCGTATATGCCCTAACAGAAAAGGAGTGTGTGAATGGAAAAACACAGAAAAGTGAAAGACAGCGGAAGCAAGCTGATTTTTGAAAATCCGGAGCTTTGTTCACAGCTATTACGTGGCTACACGGATATTCCGCAGCTGCAAAATGTAAAAGCAGAGGATATTGAGGATGTATCCGAACGTTATGTACATATGTTTACAGAGGAACGGGCGGCAGATACAGTAAAGCGGGTAAGGCTTTCCGAAAATGAATCCATGTTTCTGCTTTCGCTTATTGAACACAAGTCATATGTGGATTACAATGTAATTATGCAGTTACTCAGATATATGGTTTTTATCTGGGAGGACTATGAAAAGGAAATGGAGCAGAAGCATAAAGGTATCAGTAAAACAAAAGATTTTAAATATCCGTTTATTTTGCCGATTGTATATTATGAAGGGGCGAAAAAATGGACGGCAGCGAATAGTCTAAAGGAACGAATATTGATGAGTGAGTCTTTTATGTCGTATATTCCGGATTTTACCTATAAGCTGATACAGCTGAATGATTACACAAGGCAGCAATTGGCAGAAAAGCAGGACGAATTGTCTTTGCTGCTGATGATAAATCAGATACAGAGTATTGAGGATTTCAGTAATCTGGATTTGCCGGAGGACTATCTGAGAAATTTATCGGAAAATTCATCGGATTATCTGAAAGAGCTTGTAGCAAAAATTGTAACCGGACTTTTACGTCATTTAAAAATACCGGAGCAGGAAATAATGGATTTTACCGGACAGGTGAAGGAGCAAAGAATGGGAGAATTATTTGAAAACTTTAAAGATTTTGATTTTCCGGCTGCAAAAAAGAAAGCGATGGAGGAAGGTCGTGCCGAAGGCTTATCACAGGGACGTGCCGAGGGCTTATCACAGGGACGTGCCGAGGGCTTATCGCAGGGACGTGCCGAGGGCTTATCGCAGGGACGTGCCGAGGGCTTATCTCAGGGACATGCTGAAGGACTGTCTCAAGGCATATCTCAAGGTATATCACAAGGCATATCCCAAGGCGAGCAGCAGGCTTTAAAACGAGTAAATAGATTGATTCAGCTTTTAATGGAACAATCCAGACTGGATGACATCAGTCGGATGGCAGCAGATGAAGCATACCAGAAAAAGTTGTTTGCAGAATTCGAATTGTAACACCTTGACAAATCTCCTTTCAATCACTATTATTTTAAGCAGATATATTTTTATAAACAAAGGTAGTGACAAAGAGGAGTATGTGAATGTCTCTTATCAGAGAGAGCAACCCATCGGCTGAAAGGTGCTTAAAGCAGATATCACAGAAGGTAGCTTTGGAACCGGAAACCTGAACAAGATGGTGTAGATGTAGTATAACTATTATGCATCCAACAGTAGGGCTTCACGCTTCGTCCCCGTTAACGGACAGGGATTCGGCATATGTCGGATTCGCAGAGAGAGAAACAAAGGTGGTACCGCGGACATTCGCCCTTTATCGAGAAATCGATAAAGGGTTTTTTTTATGCACACCTCGCGGCAAGGAAGAATATTGCTTCGCAATACCGCTCGGGCGCGGAGAATCCCGGTTGCGGGATTCTCATTTTGAAGCACCTCGCGGCAAGGAAGAATATTGCTTTGCAATACCGCTCGGGCGCGGAGAATGCCACAACCCACATAACAAAAAGAAGGAGGCTCCCTATGAGCAAAGAACTTGCAAAGACCTATGACCCGCAGGGCATAGAAGACAGACTGTATCAGAAATGGCTGGATAAAAAATATTTCCATGCCGAGGTAGATAAGACAAAGAAACCGTTTACCATTGTGATTCCGCCACCAAACATCACAGGGCAGCTTCACATGGGACATGCTTTTGATAATACGATGCAGGATATTCTCATTCGTTTTAAACGCATGCAGGGATACAATGCACTTTGGCAGCCGGGTACAGACCATGCCAGCATTGCAACCGAAGTAAAAATCATCGAAAAGCTGAAAGAGGAAGGCATCGACAAGCACGATCTTGGTAGAGAAGGTTTTCTGGAGAGAGCATGGGAATGGAAAAAGGAGTATGGCGGACGTATTATCAGCCAGCTTAAGAAAATCGGGTCCTCCTGTGAAGGCGGGGGGCAAGCGGGCTTTGGGAGGGAAAGTGATAAAACAACTC
>JAZNIP010000016.1:0-7009 GCA_045577575.1 Lachnospiraceae bacterium
TAGTGTAGTCTTGCCGGAGCCGGACGGTCCGAGTATTGCCACATATTCTCCACGATTTACTGTAAAGCAAATATCACGGAGTACGGGTACCTTTTCCTCGCCCAACATATACCCTTTGTTCATATTGGTAATTTTAATCAATTCTTCTGCCATATGTTACTCCTCAATCCAGATTTTCAAAATCTCTGCTTTCCCTTCTGACTGCTGCGTCAGACAGTATATCGTATCGCCCGATGCAAGTCTGGAAAATGTGGTTATGCTTCCGAGCTTAGTTACTACCTCCGTTCCTACCGGTATCTGATAAGTCTTTTTTTCGTCCGGTGTATCCTGTTCTTCCATTTCTTCTTTCGCTTTATTGCGCATTTGGACTTCCACCGCTTCGATTTCATTTCCGATAATATTTTCAATCCGAAGACAGAGCCAGCTTTGATTTTCCTGCAGCACAATCGCTTCCCGCGCATTCGGATTCGTCTGTTCCTCTTCTGCCTTCTCCTTATGATAAAAAAATATTCCTGCACCTATGACTGCCATTGTAAATAACAGAATAATTCCTAACAGCTTCCGCCCTTTTTGCTTTTTCTTTTTTTCTACTAAATATTCCGTATGTTCCATTTTCAACCTGCCTTACTCATGATTCAATGCTACTACCGGAATCAGTGTGGATGCCTTATATGCCGGATAAAAGCCAAAGATGCTTCCCGTGATGACACCAAACGCAAGGGAAAGCAGCGCACCCGATACCGACAACTCCACCCGCACGGAAAAGCTCTCTATAACAGGAGTAATTCCCAGTCCTAACAACACACCAAGCACCGCACCTACCAGACTGATGCATGCTGCTTCCATCAAAAACTCTGTCAGAATATCTCTTCTGCTACATCCGATTGCTTTCAAAATACCAATCTCATTTGTTCGTTCCTTCACAGACACAAAAAGCACATTCATAATACCGATACCACCTACCAGAAAAACGATAGATGCCATTGCAATCAGTAAAAGCTGTAGGGTTTCATTGGATTTTGATGCCGCTTCCATTTTGCTTCCGGCGTCCGACAGAGTGAACTCTGTATTGGGATAGCTGTCAAGCAGCACATCCTCAATATATCCTATGATGGACTGTACCCTATCCACATCCTCTGCTATCACCGTAATCGTCGGGCTGACATCATCACCGGTCAGATATTTGATACCGGTAGCATAAGGGATAAAAATGGCTTCGTCCGGACTGATACCGGAGGCTACCGTTCCCATTTCCTCAACGACTCCGGCAACCGTATACGGTCTGCTGTCAATATAAACCGTATTATTATAAGCATCATAGCTGCTGCCAAAAATCTGTTTGGCTGCATCGGCTCCAAGCACACAAACCTTTTCCTTGCCCTCCTCATTTTCCTCTGTCAAAAACTCTCCCAGTGTCAGCTCCAGATTACTGATTTCTGCATAATTTGCTTTTACACCGGCTATTGTAAAGGAAGTGGTCTCTTCCAAATCACCACCCTCTACATCCGATTTGGTGGAAAAAGAAATGGTCGCATCGGAAAGTCCCGGTACAAATACCTGAATATCCTCCATATCCTCTTCACTCAATGCCACTGCTTCCGCATTGATACGGGAATCCGCTCCGAATCCCGGAGGTCCTCCAAACATACCTCCACCCGGCGGACGAAAACCACCACCCGGCATACCGCCACCCATACGCATGCCACCGGACATACCGCCGCCCGGCATACCACTGCCTTCATTTCCAAAGGCATTTTCTGCATCGTATGTGATGTCAATTGCTCCGGCGTTCAGATTTTTAAACTGCTCTGCAACCTCCATCTGACCGCCTCTACCGATTGCCAGTACCATCATAATCGTAGCAGAGCCTGCCACAATACCGATGGAGGTTAATATGACTTTGGATTTATTCTGTGCCAGATTCAACCACACAAGCCTTAAAATTTCGGTAAATCTCATTCACTCTTCACCTTGCTTTCAATCAGAACAATGTCTCCTTCCGAAAGCCCTTCCTTGATTTCTACGTTATTTCCGTCAGAAAATCCGGTTACTACTTCTATCTTTTGAATCGCTCCTTCTGCATCCTTCCTCTTTACATAGGATTTTGTACCTTCACGGATAATAGCCCGGTTGGAAACATAGGTTACTTCTTTGGTCTCCTTCGTAATAAAGGTCACCTCTCCGGTCATTCCTTCATACAGTCCTTCTACATCACCGTCTACAGCAATCTCAACCGCATAAGAAATGTCCGAATTTGTATCAATGGTAGCATCTCCGATATCCGACACGATTCCGGTAAAGCTGCCTTCCGGAAACGCGGTAAAGAACAGATTAACCGTATCCCCTATGGCAATCTCATCCATATCATCATCGTCCACATCTACCTGTATGGCAATGTCCTCATAATTGTTCAGCGTTGCAATGGCAGTGTCGTTTTGTACCGTATCTCCTACGTCAATGCTGACTCCGGTAACCACGCCCTCATACTGCGCACACACCACTCCGTCTATGATATACTCATCAAAAGCCTTCCGCTTATCACCGGCATCCTCATAATCCTCCAGCGCAACCTTTGCCTGATATTCTATCTCATCTGTTGCAATACTGTATATTTCTGCGGCATGCTTCAAATGAAAGGTTCGCTTGTCATACTGCGTTTTGGCATCTGCCTCTCCGCTTTGATACGCCTTTACGGCTTCGGTATAAGCCGCCTGTAAGGATATGATTTCTAATTCCTTTTCTGCAATATCATCCTCCAGCTTCTCTATCTCATCCTCATTGTCATCTACCGTCTTTTTCGCCTGTTCCCGCAGTTCTTCATTTTTCAGTCTCCAATAAGTATCCTTTTCCTCTGTTACGGCCGCCGTGGATTCCTCCAGATAATGCTTGGCTTCTGCATAATTCTCCTGCAGCTCTGCCAGATCCTCCTGATATTCCGTCAAATCCTCTTGCGCATCCTCCAATTTTTCCAAAGCATCCTCCGCAGCTTGTGAAAGCTCATACAAGGCTTCCTCATATTCCAGAGATGCAGCATTACCGTATACCTTGTTCTGTTCATATACCTGAGATGCTTCCTGTGCAGATTTTTGCTGCTGTACCAGCAGATTATCATAAGTCAGCTTGGCATCCTCTTCATCCGCCACCAATTCTTCTCTGATCTCCTGCACACTCTCATCGGTCAGCTTAAACAATGCATCCCCTTTTTTGATTTGTCTGCCTTCTGTCACATAGACCTCTTCTACCTCAAGCTTCCTGCTTCCACTGCTGCCGGTCTGCATGTCAAATCTCGGTCCACGAAAGGAAAAATCAGAGCTACCGCCGGAATATTCACTGATATCCAAATCAAAGCCCTGTTCTACTGTGCCGACCGTTACTGTGCCTTCCTCGGTAACACCGACCGTCAAAGCTCCATGCGCTACTACCGTTTCCTTATAAACGCTTTCCTCCTCTTTTACGGCTGCCTGATATATCCGCACAAACGCTCCTGCTCCCAGAGCCAGAATGACTGCTGCGATAATACAGGCAGCTTTTCTATTTTGCTTTATCCACTTTTTCATCCTGACCTCCCTGTTTTATCTCATTTTCTGCTGCTCGATTCTCTTTTTCCGCAGCACGGACTCTGCTTTCGATATATATGACATCCCCCTCGGAAAGTCCGCTTACAATCTGAATGTTCACACCATCGGTGAATCCGGTTTTCACTTCTCTCCGAACCATTTCTCCAGCTTCATTTTTTATCAGTACATAAGACTTTCCGTCCTCTTTCTGTATCGCTTTTCTTGACACATAATTTACCTTTTCCACCTGATCGGTCACGAAAGTAACATCTCCTGTCATACCACCGTACAGCTTAGAGGTATCTCCCTCTACTCTGACTGTTACCGGATAGCTGACCGTAGCAGTGCTTTCCGAGTTTTTCGTACTGACAATCTCTTCTATCCTTCCGCTATAAATTTCCTCCGGGTATGCGGTAAATACGATTGTTACCGCATCGCCTACCTCCACATAAGGAATATCCTCCTCGGAAATATCAATGGATAATACATAGGAATCCTCCTGCACATAAGTAATCAATGTGCTTTCCTGCTTCAATATATCACCCGCTTCATAATACACTCTTGTAATTAATCCGTCCCCCTGTGCATAAACAGTCCCGTCTTCTCCCACAAATGCATCATAATCTGCCAGTCTTTCGCTGAAATCCTCCAATTCTGTCTTTGCGGTAGCAATGCTTTTTTCCAGCGCTTGAAGAGAATATTCATAGACCTCCTGTGCCATATTTCCGCTGATTACGGAGCTGTCATAAGTCTGCTTTGCCTGCATCTGCTTACGCTCTGTCTGTCCCAGCAGTCTTACAACATCCTCCTGTATCTCTAAAATTTCTTCCTGCTTATCTGCCATTTCCTGTCGCTTATCAAGACGACTTTCCGTTTCCGCTTCGTATCGCTCCTTAAGACTTAGGTATTCCTCACGAAGTGGAATATAAAGATACAGATTATCCTCATCCCATTCATGATAGCGACGCTCATATTTCTCATATTCTTCCTTTAAATCGGCATAGTCCTCCCAACTATCCTCCAAATCAAGCTCAATCTGTTTGATTTCCTGCTCAAGCACCGCAACAGAATTAGCAAGTGCAGCTGCCTCCACATTGATTTCCGTCGTGTCAATGGCATACTGTATATCCGACCACTCCAAATCCTTCAAGCTTTTCAGGTAAGTATTATTCGCTTCTACCTGCTCAACTTCGTATTCATTTTGCAGCTCCTCAAGCGCAATCTCTGCCTCTGCCTGCTCTGCTTCCAGATATCTGCGCACTGACCGCATACTCTTTTCGGTCAGCTTTAATACGGCATCGCCTTCTTTTATTCTTTGTCCCTGCTTTACATATACTTCTTCAATTTTAAGATATTTGGTATCCTCATCGTCCTCGTCATCATCTTCGTCATCCTCGTCATCATCCTCGTCGTCCTCGGTAATAATAACATCATATTTTTGGTTTATGGTTTCCAGCTCTACACTTCCGCTTTCCATAATTCCCTGTACCAAATCACCGTTTTGTACAATCTCTTCTTTATAGACAATCTGTTCCTCATCCTCTTTTGGTTTTATAAAAACCGTATATCCGGCTGCCAATAAAACGAACAGAAGGGCTACTATGGCAGATAGAATTTTTTTATTTTTCAATCTTTTCATGCTTCCTCTCCTTTGCTCTCTCCTGCAGCTCATCATATTCCTCACCTGTCATCCCGAAATAAACATTCGCAGTAATATTGGCAGACAGCTCACTGATATCCCCCTCCAAATCCAACACTACCGTGTAGCTTACGGACGCTCTGCTCTCCGATTCGGATACCGGATTAATCTGTGATATAACACCCGTGTAAGTATCATAATCCTCCATTACGATTGCCGCCACATCCCCGATTGCTATCTGTGCTATATCCGCCTGGTCGACCGAAGCAGTTACCTGAATCGTATCCGCATCACTGTAAGCCACCAGTATATCGTCTTTCGCAAGCGTGGTATTTTCCATTGCCCGCACCATTAAAATTGTTCCTGCACTTTCTGTATAAATGTAGCCATCTCCGATAACCGACATGAACAAATCATAATTTTCAGCCGCCTCTTCTTCGGCATCTGCCAGCGTCTCCAATTCCTCAGCCAGACGCTTTATTTCCGTGTTGTAAGCTGCCTGTGCTTTTTCCCCCTTTATCATGGCCAAATCATAATCTGCCTGAGCCGAGGTCTTTGTTTTCTCCAATGTTATTTGAGCTTCCTGAAGCGCCAGAAGCTTTTGTTGTAAAATATTTTCTGCTTCACCGATTCCTGCTTTTGCCTTCTCGGTAGCTGCTTCATAGTCCTTTAGTGCCTGTTCATATTCTTCTTTGTTTTCCTGATATTCACTTTTTAATAACTGCAGGACAGTAGTCTCTCCGTCATTACTCTGACTGCTGCCACCCGGTTCCCCTCCTGTTTCCTCCTTTTTTACAATATCGAAGGTATTGGGGTCACCGTCATCCTCCTCTTCGTCATCCAACTCATAACCATAATCATCCAGCTTTTCAAAAAATAATGCTACATTTTTTTCATAAGCCGCCTTTTTTTCTTCTATCTCATATTCGGTATAATAATAATCATTTTCAATGGCAGCCGTATATTCATCCACAATCTCCTGTGCATCTGTCACTTCACGTTCTGCTTTTGTCACGGTCGACTGTGCCTTTGCAATGGCATCATCATAGCTTACCTGCGCAAAATCGGATTCAATTTGGCTCTTTTTCAGTTCATTTTCCGCATCCAGCTTTCCGATTTCATAATCAATAACGCCCTGCCGATACGCGAGGGAAGCCTCCATATGTGCCCGTTCCAGTTCTCTCGTTGCTTCTAAAAGGGTATTGTCTGTAATTTTCAGTACCTTATCTCCCTTTTTCACCTCATCCGCCGAGGAAACATAGACCTCATCCACCATCAAATCCGTATCCAGAAAATCAAACTCTAATTCCTTTTCCTCAAGACCGGTAGAAGTCGTACCGGCAGCAGTCACAATATCCATTTCCTGCTCCATACCAAAAGGCATAGGCGGTCTTTCCTGCTCTGCATTCTGATGATTTATAATGTAGAATGTGCCCACCCCTGCTGCCACAAGCAGTAAAGCCACACCTCCTGCAATGAATAAATTCTTTTTCTTCATAGCTTCCTCCGCAGTCTGTTATTTTACCCTCCTCATTATACTGATGAAATGTTTCCACTTTTTGTTCAAAATGTGAAAATTCTGTGTTCAAATATAAAATTGAAGATATTTTACAAGCCACCTCCTGCTTACAATAGTATAATTACGTCAGACAACCGATAAAATGACCACTATAAGGAGATACGTTCATGCAAAATGGCATCAAAACAATCGTATACGACGAGCAACTCCGTCTAGAAGCATATCGCTTTGAAGGCATCTCGCAGCCCTTTCCGAATCATTTCCATGAATATTATGTTATCGGATATATTGAAA
>JAZNIP010000017.1:0-3620 GCA_045577575.1 Lachnospiraceae bacterium
GACTTATATGTATAATTTCTGATACGTCGTTTCTGTTCGCTACCGTTAACGGAAAATCCGTTCCCTTGAATTCGTTATCTGCCATCGTAATTTCTACACGCACAGTTTCATAAGCAAGCTCTGCCATATTGTTTTCCTTACTGAGATGTCCCAGCACAACCGACTTTAATCCATCGTGAAGCAGCTCGGAAAGAAGTCTTCCCGCAAGCTCATTTGACAAATGTCCTCTGCTTCCCAAAATACGCTGCTTTAAATAGTACGGATAAGGACCCGTTTCTAACATCCGCACATCATGATTGGCTTCTAATAAAAGTGCATCCAGACCTTTCAGACACTCTATCGTGTAATCATTGTAAATCCCCAAATCTGTAACAACCGCAGCTCTCTTTTTATCATGACGAAACCGATAGGCAACAGGCTGCGCCGCATCATGCGATATTCTCATTGGTGCTACCATCATATCCTTTATGATAAACTGCTCATCCTCTCGAATTTCCTGAAACAAATCCTCCGGTATTTCTCCCAGCGTTTTGGATTCCTTAATTTGTTGGATGGTTCCTCTGGTAGCATAAATCGGAATCCCGCATTTTCTTGCTGCCACACCGAGACCGCTGATATGATCAGAGTGCTCATGTGTAATGAGAATCCCATCCATATCCCTTAGTGACAGCTCCAATGCATTTAAGCCTTCTTCTATTTTTTTTCCGCTGATTCCGGTATCTACCAACAGATGGGTTGCATCTGTTCCTACATAAATACAGTTTCCGCTGCTCCCGCTGGCGATGCTGCATAATCTCATTTGTGTTATTCCCTCCAGTAAATTTCTATCGTATCGCCATTTCCAAGCTCCTGTATGTATTGTGCATCATTTCCGTTCAGCTTTGTTACAATCCCTTTACCTCGCGGTGTGGATAAATCAAAATCAATATAATCAAACACATCCACAAATACATAGGACGGCTTACCGCTCATTACAATAAACTTTCCGTTTACTACCACACCGATTTCAGTCGATACCTTTTTTTCCTCTGTCGGCGTTTCTGCTGACAGTATCTTCTGTTCCTCCGATATGCCTTCCACTTCCGAAATATCCTCTACCACTTCCGAAGTTTCCGTTCTCATTTCCACAGCTTCTGTTTCTTTCATCGTCCAGATTACCGAGAAATTTTCATATACCTCGGTATCCATATCCGCCGGCTTGTTATTTACATAGATACTGAAATCATTATCAATCACTACATCCATAAATTCTGCCAACTGACGAACCGTATAATAGTTTAGCATTTCAATAATATCATTTTCCTGTATGTTGTAATATGCGGATTGAAGCTGTCCGTTTACGCTTGCAAACTTCGGCAGTACAATCTTACGTTCATTTACCTCAACGGTAATGGAAGCATTGTATTCCGGAAGCTTTCCGATTTCCATTGCAGCCGCTTTTCCTGCCGTTGATTCCTGCACTACAATAATATCATTTGCATGAATCTGGGTATAAATATCTGCTGCCTTGTCATTAACGGTGATAATTGCTGCCTCTCCTGCCTCACCACGAATAACACGGCTTTTTCCATCCACAGTAAACTGCAGAGCCTTTCCTCTCTTCGGAAACAATCCGTCATTCGGAAAATCTGCCTGCATTGCAGCATCTACCACTGCCAGTCTGTTATTATCGTATAATTTAATTCTACGGTTATTAAATGTTACAAACAAAAAGGAATTACTCTGTTCATAATAGGAAAGACAGATACCGACCGGTGTTACCAGCAGAGAATCCTTCTTTGTTTCCTTTTCCAAAAACTGGATTTTCTGCATAACCTCTTCCCCACGAAGTGCCACACGCTCTGCAGCAATCCCAAGCTGTCCTGCAAGCATCCCTGTATAAGTCGCTATCTTTCCGCCTCCGCCGACTACAAAAACTGCACTGACGGACTTATCTCCGTTTAATTCCTTTATCTTATCGGACACCTGCTTTGTCATGCTCTCCACAATCGGTCTCAAAAGCTCTAACAAATCCTCCCGACTGATTTTTTGCGGTAATCCCATAATATCCTTATACTCGACAACTTCGTATTCACCGCAGTCCTTCTTAATCTGCTCTGCAGTTACAAAATCTACCAGACAATGCTGCGCAATGGCTTCCGTCAATGAATCTCCCGCTATCGGTATCATACCGTATGCAACGATGCTTCCGCCCTGTGTAATGGAAATATCCGATGTGCCTGCTCCTACATC
This sequence comes from Lachnospiraceae bacterium, assembly GCA_045577575.1. Classification (GTDB taxonomy): domain Bacteria; phylum Bacillota; class Clostridia; order Lachnospirales; family Lachnospiraceae; genus VSOB01. The sequence goes on from JAZNIP010000017.1 coordinate 2,233, forward strand.
TACAAGAGCAATATTCAGCATACGATACATTTCCGGAATCGCCACCTGAATTGCCGCAATCGGCTCCAAAGTCAGATTGACTACGTTTAGTCCTGCCTGTTCAACCGCTTTATGTAAACCATCAACCACATCCTCCGGCAAAAAGGTAGCAATCATATCTACTCCAATAACGCTTGCCTTATGACTTTCCAGATTGCTGATAACATAATTGTTCATATAATAGCGCATCACCGAATAGCCGACACAATAAAATTTTACATCGGAATCGTTTTCCCGATGAAATGCTTCATATGCCTTTTCCACACCTTTTGAATTCAATGCATAAACATCCTCGGATGTAATTTCCTTTTCCGTATCAAAGGTCTGCTCCGCATGTATGGTAACGGTTTTTAGCACCCGTCCTGCTGCCGCAATGCAGACATCGGTCAATCTGCCGCCTACAACCGCTTCAAGCTCTGCCTTTACCTGACTGATTGTCATACCGACTCTGCCGATATCATGTATCTGTCCGTCCAGCATTGCTCTCGTTTCATGCTCTTTTACACGCTGTGCCACCACATAAAACTGATCGCCATTCCGATAGCCCACTGTACCGACAATGCTTCGCGTACCGATATCAAGACCAAATACTAATTTCCCCGGATATTTTCTCATCTCTTCCACAGATATTCCTCCATCTTTTTATCAATCTGTTCGTATGCATATCTAAGCTCTCTGCTGTTATCAATTATCGTACTGCAATGCTTCCGATAGTTATCCTCCGAAAGCTGTGATTTCAAAATACTGTCTATCTTTTCATCCGAATAATTTCTGCCGGCCTTTAGCCGCGCCCTCCGCACAGCTTCGTCCGTATATATATACCACATTTCCTCTACGATAGTCTCATAGCCGCCTTCTATCAAAAGGGCTGCTTCCAAAAAGAAAAAGTCCGTTTCTCCCTTTTCCTTCTCCTGTTCGATTTTTTTTATTATATAGTCCTTTACGGCGGGATGAATCAGCTCATTGACTCTTTTCAGCAGCTCTTTGTCACTAAAAATCCTCTCTGCCATTTTATCCCGGCGTATCTGACCGTCCGCTCCCACACAATCTCTGCCGAGCAGCGTAACAATCGGTTCATAGCACACCTCTCCCGGCTCTTTTAATTTATTTGCCACATCATCTGCCAACAAAATACAACAGTTGTAATGTTCCTTTATGTATTGCAGCAGCATTGATTTACCGGAGCCGACACCTCCGGTAATTCCAATGATTTTCATAGCCTCTCTCCAATACTCTATTTTGCTTCGTACCAATTGTTTCCGGTATGCAAATCGACCGAAAGCTCGACCGAAAGCTCTGCCGCCTTCTGCATTTCCTCACGCAGAATTCGTTCTACCTGTTCTGCCTCT
>JAZNIP010000018.1:0-7912 GCA_045577575.1 Lachnospiraceae bacterium
ATGATAGCCCTCCTGCAGATTCAGAATACGCATCAAAATCAAGTCCTTATATTCTCCGCGAATACATACTTCATCCTTCAAATAAGCCTCCTGCATAAAGCCCGCTTTTTCATAAGCCTTTCTAGCGATTTCATTATCCGCAAGTACACGCAGAAAAACCTTGTGCAGATGCAGCTTTTCAAATCCATGCTTTACAATCAGGCGGATACACTCCGAGCCAATGCCATGCCCCATCTGAGACTCCTCTCCGATGAAGATACCGAATTCCGCACGTCTGTGAGTCTGGTCAATGTCACGCAGATATACGCTGCCGACATCCATCCCCGCATCCTTACTATAAATAATAAACTGCTCTACCAGACCGGTTCCCACCTTGTCTCTCAGCCATTCCCGATGACTTTCCGGTGTAAAAAGTGTCTGATATATGAAATTTTGTCTTACATGGTCACTATTTCTCCAACGAACAATATTATTCGTATCTGCGTCCGTTATCGGACGAAGCTCCACATGCTCTCCAATAATCATTTCCTGTTTCACGATTCTTTTTCCTTGTCTGTTTTCTGTGTCAGTTCACTGTTTTTTCGATTATCCGGAATACAGAAAAGCTTCCGCACCGGTCAACCTCCTGTAATACGATATCATTCCCTTTTTCCTGATACCAGGGAATCAAAAACTCCGGTGACCTTTCAGGCTTTGTCGCATCCGCCACAAAAAATGCCTGCCCGGCTAAAAGTCCATCCTTTGCGGATTCAAATCCCATAGCAGCCCGTTTCTGCGCCGCAAGAGGACTTTTCGAGCACCATCCGCCTGCCAAATCAAAATTCCTGTAATCCGATGACGTATCCGAAAACAGCTTTTCAGAATATGCCACCGAAGAATAAACATCCAAATAATAAAACTGTTGCGGATTGCTTCTGCAGTATTCTTTCCACTGCTGCCACCGGAGATTTGTTTCCTCCCGCACCACATATTTTTCAGAAACCGTCTGCGCATGATAGACGGCTGTACATACAAATAAAAGGATATACATAGATAGTATAGCTGATTTCTCGTATTTTTTCCACTGTAATGCTTTTGTATCCGAAAGAAACAACAGCACAAGCAGCACAAGCTCTGCCAGATACAACGGGTGGGTAATCCGCTCCGGAACTCTTCCCATGTATAGCAAAAACAGCCAGATTGCCGTCCTCATGCCGAACAACAGCACCAGCTTTCCAAGCAGCTGCGGATTTTTCCCTTTCAGGGCAGCCTTTGCCAGAAAGAAATAGGATACCGCCAAAAGCAAATCGAATACGATTTCCTGTCCATGTAAAAATCGATACACATAAGTATAAGCACAAAGATACAGTCTGCGAAATACTCCCTGCTCCCGGCTTTCTGCTGCATACCGGGCAATTTTGCTCATAGCCTCTGCATCAATTTCCTCATCCAAATCAAAATTATAATTTACAAGCAGCGTATACTCCGCTTCGGAAATGCCCATTCCCTCATAGAATTCTCTATGTATCTCGTAGTCAGGAATCCCATAAAAATCATATACGCTCGTTCTGTCATCAAAAAACTGACGAAAAGAACGCCACTGTGTACTGCCATAGGCCGCTCTATCTGCCAGAAGCCCTACACCCATCAAAATAAGCACACTTACCGCCAACAGGCTGTATCTTACCAAAACACACCGTTTCCCGGCCGTCTCACGCTCCTCTGCCAATTCACCGAAAACACTCCAAAGTCCGCAAAGTCCCAGAAACGGACAAAGCAGCAGCAGCATTTCCGTCCTCAGGTAAAATGCCAGTACCACAAGCATTACCGTAACGATATGATATCGGAAAAACTCCTTATCCTTTGCATGCGGCGAGGTGCAAATCCGTACCAGTGCCGCTACAGCCAAAAGGCCTGCCGTCACCGTATATTGCACAAAAATAAATTCATACAAAAACAGACTTCCTATCGCTGCAGTAAGAAAAAGCAGCCATGTCTTTTTTCTTTTTTGAGCAGACAGCCATGTGAACAGGCTGCAAAAGGAAATCCACACCGCAAGAAGCTGACTGCCAAGCAGGAAAATTCCATACCAGGGCAGCATAGGGCACACTTTATAAAAAAGGCTGATAACAAAACTAAGCGGATAAAGCATCTGTATATTATGTCCATCCGGCAATCCGGTATAAGTGCCCGATAAAATATCCTTCATGGCAGTGTCATCATTCAGATCGTAATAAAAATCAAAAAACACTGCAAGAAACATCGCTAAACCGATTACAAAAAGAGCTGCCCGTCCTCTGTTTTGCCATTTTCCTTTTTCTACAGGAAGCAGCGTTCTCATACGCGATAAAACTCCTTTACTTTTCCTGTAATATAAGAAACCTCCTCCGATGTCAGCTTATAAAACATCGGAAGCCTGCAAAGTCTTTCACTTTCTTTTGTTGTATACCTGTCTTCTCCGTGGAATCTTGCAAACTTCTGCCCTGCCGGTGCCGAATGCAGTGGAATATAATGAAATACAGCCAAAATACCGTTTTCCTTCAAGAATGAAATCAGCGCGGTACGTTCCTCCAAATCCTTTGCCTTAATGTAAAACATATGAGCATTGTGCACACAATCCTCCGGCACATGCGGAAGCTCCAGAAGCCCTTTTTCCTGTAACGGCAAAAGCGCCTCATAATACTGATTCCACAAATCAATTCTGTGCTGATTGATTTCATCTGCCATTTCAAGCTGTGCCCACAAATAGGCAGCATTCATATCGCTGGGAAGATACGAAGAGCCGTAATTGACCCATGTATATTTGTCAATCTGTCCCCGGAAAAATTTACTGCGGTTTGTCCCTTTTTCCCGAAGAATCTCCGCTTCCTCCACATATTTCCCGTCACGGATAAGAAGTGCTCCTCCCTCTCCCATGCTGTAATTTTTGGTTTCGTGAAAGCTGTACGCTCCAAAATCACCAATGGTTCCAAGCGGTCTGCCTTTATAGGTTGACATAACTCCCTGTGCTGCATCCTCAATCACAAACAGATTGTGACGCTTTGCAATATCCATAATCATATCCATCTCACAGGCAACACCTGCATAATGAACCGGAACTATCGCCTTTGTCTTTTCCGTAACCGCTGCTTCAATCAGTGTTTCATCAATGTTCATGGTATCCGGACGGATATCCACAAAAACCGGAGTAGCTCCTCTAAGCACAAATGCATCTGCCGTAGACACAAACGTATAAGACGGCATAATAATTTCATCCCCTGGTCCCACTTGTGCCAAAAGCGCAGCCAATTCAGTCGCATGTGTACAGGATGTGGTCAAAAGACATTTCCCGGCTCCCGTTCTCTCCTCAATCCAGCCGTTACACTTTTTTGTAAATTCGCCATCACCGCAGATTTTTTGTTTTTCTACTGCCTGACCGATATACTGAAGTTCCTTTCCCGTATAAGGCGGGATATTAAATACAATCATTCTGCTCCTCCTTTGGCAACTCTAATGATAGATGGTAACTTTTTCATTTTGAAAAATTTGTTCATATTGGTGTTTTTCCATAAATACTTGCAAACGCTCTGCCTTATCATCAATCGGCACATAAGCGTTCCCGGTAATCACTACCGGCCTGTCACTGTCTATCTTTTGCTCCACTGCTGCAAAATCACGTTCCCAAAATGTCATGTTATAGGATTCCAGATTTGCCCATGTACTGGTAATCGCAGAGGGAGCATCCAATATATAAGAAAGCCCCGGCACGTCCCCATACAATATAACGGAGGTACCGCTTAGCTTCTCATTTTCCCAGAAGTCCACAATTTCTTCCAAAGCCTTTGCATTGGACTTCGTCGTATACATACCCTTTAGTATATCATTATTTTCTACTTTTGTATCCCTTTTTTCTGCAAAGGTTCCATCCCAAAATACAAATGTCCATCCAAACCCGATGCTCTGCACCGTTACAGCAAGCAGACAGCCTGCCGCCACTGCCCGTACCGGAAAGCTTTTCGGAAGAAATTTATAAAGAAAATATAGGGTCATCGGTGCTATCAGAAACAAATTATTAATTACCGGATAGGAACGATTGTTACTGCCGAGGGGCAGTATAAGTATGGTCACTACTGTCAAAAGTGCCAGCAGCTTTTCTCTCTCATCCGTATCCTTCCGAAAAAGTGCCAGTCCGTTGCACACAAGTGCTGCGGTATTAAAAATGCTGATCCACCAAAAGATGGAAAAATATGCATTATAGTCAAACCCAAACATGCCTCTGCCGTATACAAACCGGAACAGCACAAGTAATCCTGCCACAAAAAGTATTTTTTTGCTTTTTACAAAACGTTCCCTCAAAATTCGAAAAAGAAGCATTCCGGCCGCCATATAAATCAGAAACAGCATTCCCCATTTCATTCCACCAAAATAGTCGATAAAAGCTCCTGCAAGCATCTCTCCCGTCGAATATCCGCTCGCACCGCTGGACATGGTCTGCAGACCAAACAGCATTTCAAAATATCCTGTAAGCCCATACTGAAGCTGTATCAGCAAAAGAAAGGTGCCAATGCCTATCCCATAACCAAGTACGCAGTATAAGGTATCTGTAATCGTCTGCTTAAGTGTCCTTTTTTTCAAATATCCGGCATACCACAAGCCCAAGATAAGTGCCATATGCGTCAGATTGGAAAATCTGGCTCCCACACCGATACCAAGCACCAGCCCCGCCAGAACATAACACCCTTTCTTATCGCTGCATATTCCCAGATACAAAAGCACCGTCCCTGCAATGAGTGCCAGATAAGTCAGATAATTGTACAAAATCACCTGCGGACACCAGCAAAGCATAATCGCCAGCACCTCTCCGGCAGCCACAAACCAAAACGGTATTTTCTCCTTCAGAAAGAACCATGCACATAGCGCAATTCCACTGACAATGAGAGAGCAGTAAAAATTCATCCCCAGCATCGTATCTCCAAGCGGAAGCCTTGTAAAAAAATGCCCAATCATATTCGCTATATAGGAAACATATACCCACATACCATCCAGTTCACCAAACCGGACAAAGCAGGCAAGATTATACCCCGTATCCCGAATATCGATTCCCTGATTAATATGACGCAGGGGAAGCAGGAACAGGAGAATGGGAATGATGTAATTTTTGAAAGTTGATTGTATTTTTGTTGTATTCATAAAATTTGTCTCATAAATAATTAAGCCGACAAAAGGCTTGTATTTTTCTAAAAAGAAATTGCCTGCAAAAATCCACTGCCATACATGCTATATAAACCGCAACTATACTGGAAAGCCAGTGAACGAAAAACAACGGAGTATCTGCAAAATTTAACACACCGAGCCAGGTCGGCCAAAGATAACGCAAATCAAGATGCTCATGAATCAGATAAACACCAAAGGATGCCGATGCCGCCCTGCATATCATATCCGCCAGCCTTCCCTTTTGGATTGTGATATGATAAAAAATATAAAACAGAAAAACAGATGCCGCAAGGCATAGTATACTGTTGTAATTGTATTGTCTGTTTATAAATTCGGCAAGGCTTCCTGTTCTTTGATAAAATATATAAACTGCTGCAAAGCTTGCAAATATCAAAAGACTGCAAAGAACATAGCCGACCAAAGCTGTTCTCAGCCTGCCAATCTTTTTCAGCATCGTATCTGACGCACCATAATACCGGATGTATGCACCAATCAGATACAAACACAAAAACCAAAGCGTATCATAGCCCAATCTGTCTGTCGGAAGCTTCACCGGAAGAACGCTCTTGCTTACACATAGCACAAGCAGCAAGAAACCAATTCCCTTCTGATAAGTTTTCTCCGGCAGTCTGCGCAAGCCGTCATTCATAAGAGGTGCGAATAAAAGCATCAGTATATATGCCGTTGCAAACCAATAATGCTCTTCTATTACCGGAAATACATAAGAAAGCAATCTGTATTTGTCAATCTGCTCCATAGAAACAATTCCCGCTATCAAAAGCACCGACACAATCCCTACCGAATAAAAAACAGTCTGCAGCCACAGCCTTACCGCCCGCATAGGGCAATATTCGCCTTCCGCCAAAAAATATGCTCCCATCAATACATATACATTAACCGCAGACACACAAAACGCTTCCAGTCCCCATGCCAAAAAACCGGATATTCCCAAGCTGCCACCCGGATTCGGCAAAACACCGCCCTTATCCAGATAGTGCAGCGTAATAATCATAAGCATCGCCACAATACGCAGCAATTCAAAATTCGCTTCCCGTTTTTTCATCTCTGTTCCTCATTCCGGCATCTGTGACTCTGCCTCGCCACTCCGGCTCACTCAGTTATCAGCTCCATCGCAATCCGCATGGCACCGCTGCCATCCGTCAATTCCGCCATTTGCCGCCGGATGCGATTTCTTAGCTTTGCATCCTGCTCCAATACATGAAGCCCTTCACATATTTTGTCAATAACCGCTTCTCTGTCTGCCGTAATATTCCCTGCATTTATGATTTCAGTGGTGCCTGCGAAGCACTCTGCCATTTGCCGCTGGTTTTCCGCAAAATAAAAGCATATGACCGGCAGCTGCATACTACATAGCTCATACATCGTACTTCCTGCGGCACTCACCGCCGCATCACACTCTTTTATCAATTCTGACATTCGCGTCACATTTTCATGGATAACAAACGCCGGATTTTGCCCCGCAAGCTCATACAATTCTTTTTTATTTTCCGAAAACGGTCCGCATACCACGTGATAGCACACTCCCGGATGCTGTCCCTTTTCGATTTCCTCAGTCAGCCTTTGGCACAAACCACCTGCTGCATTTACCAAATCACCGCCGCCCGTCGTAATCAGCACATCCCTCACCTCATCCTTCACTCTGCTACGAAGGCTCTGCTGAAATTCCTTGCGAAGCGGCACATAGCTACAACCAAGCAGGTATTTTTCCGGCTGTTTTAGCCCTGCCTGCTCATACCACTCCTCATAAGGAAGCTCTTTTCTGTAAATATTGTAATTAATCAATGCCGAAACCGGATAGACAGGCTGACCCATATCATCCAAATATACCGTCCGACACCACTCCGACAATTCCCGCATGTATTTCTCGGTTACAAAATAGCTGTCAACCAAAATCCACTCGGCAGGACACCGCTCAAAATAATCCCGAAATCTTACAAGCTCTGCATCCATATTACGAAAAGAAGTTCCAAGCACATAATTTTCAAAACCTCTTTCGGCAATCAGCTCACTTGTATCATCTCCCGCCGTGACAAATACAACCTCAGCCCCTATTTTTTGCAGTGCTTCCCCGATGGACAGACACCGCATGATGTGTCCCATAGCAATCTCTTTGTTGCCGTCTGCACGAATTATGACACGCATGTCACTCCCTCACAATCCGAACCGTTTCAAAGGCTTCCACATAATGTCCGCCAACAACACCGCCCCAACGCTTTGCCACTGCCTTTAACATTTCCAGCGAGCGCGGATGCGGATATTCACACAGCTCCGACCTGTATTTCTCCATTGCCGTCAGCTTTTTACCAAACTGCTCATCCGTCAGCTTCACAAATACATTCGGAGCAAACTGCATATCCCCATACGTAAAATTCCATTCCGTCGAAGAAACGGTTTCAAAGGTATAAATTTCCTTTACCGGTTGTCCTGTCATCGGTCTGGTAGCCGTCAGCACTGCTTTATAAGTCATCTGATGGTCTACATTCAAATCTCCCTTGTGATGTGTATAAATTACCGCAGGCTGCAGCTCTTTTACTCTTCTCTCTACTGCCTTTACAATTTCCAGCAAATCCACGCTGTCAAAACGGTTGTCCGCAAAATTTTCAAAATAAACAGCCTTCATACCAAGCACTGCCGCACTACGCATCGTATCACCGTGAAGCTCCTCTAAGATTTCCGTGCCTGCATCTTCTCTTTTATCAAAACGGGATGTCTGTCCCTC
>JAZNIP010000019.1:0-10367 GCA_045577575.1 Lachnospiraceae bacterium
ATGCCTTTTTCATGAATCCCTTCGCCCTCCCATTTTATCCGGACACCGAGCTCTTCAAAAGCCGCTTCTACAAATTCACGCACCGTATGTGTCTCATTCGTCGCAAGCACATAATCACCCGGAGCATTCTGTTGCAGCATCAGCCACATACCTTCTACATAATCACCGGCAAAGCCCCAGTCACGCTTCGCATTCATATTTCCGAGAGACAGCTTTTCCTGCTTACCCGCAACAATATTAGCAATCGCTAATGTAATCTTTCTTGTTACAAAATTTTCTCCTCTGCGGGGAGATTCATGATTAAACAAAATACCGTTGCATGCGAACATATTATAGGATTCCCTGTAGTTTACCGTAATCCAATAAGAGTAAAGCTTCGCTACCCCATATGGGCTCTTAGGGTAAAACGGTGTAGCCTCACTTTGAGGTGCCGTTTCCGGCAGTCCGCCAAACAGCTCTGAAGTAGATGCCTGATAATAACGGCAATTTCCTCCGTTTACACGAAGTGCTTCCAACAGCTTCAGCGTACTTACTCCCGTTGCCTCCGCTGTGTATTCCGGCACTTCAAAAGAAATCCCTACATGCGACTGCGCCGCCAGATTATACACCTCCGTCGGACGTATTTCCGCGATCAGGCGCATCAAATTGCTGGAATCCGTCATATCCGCAAAATGCAGAAAGAACTTTACTTTATGATAATCCGAAGCAATCAAATGGTCAATTCTGGCGGTATTGGATATGCTGTGCCTGCGCATCAGTCCATGCACCTCATATCCCTTTTCCAGCAAAAACTCTGCCAGATAGCTTCCGTCCTGCCCTGTAATACCTGTAATTAATGCTATATTTTTCATATGATTTTCTCCTATCATTTTACTATTTTGCTATTTATTTTTTTAGTATAACAGCATATAATATCTGTAGCAACGAAATATATTGCCACAAAATTACACAATATTGCTGCATCTCACAGAAATGTGTGCAGGCAAAAAGGAGCTCCCATGAAAACTACCGATTCCGACAGAGTACTCGTCACACCTTCCTCTTACGCCAAAAAACACTACTTATATCTTCAGGAAATCGGTTCACTGAAAAGCCTTCTCCCACATATCAGCAAACGTCAGCACCTGCATTCCTTTCTGTTTCTGATTGTCATATCAGGCTGCGGCACGCTTACCTATAAGGGAAAGTGCCACGAGCTTCATCAGGGCGACTGCGCCTGGATTGATTGTACACTTCCCTACTCCCACGAAAGCAGTCACACTTCACCGTGGGAACTAAAATGGGTTCATTTTCATGGTGTGGAGGCCGTTGAATTTTATTCCCAATTTCTCCAGCAAGGGGCTCCTAACGTCTTCACCCCCCGCAATCCTGCTTTTTTTAATAAATGTATATCCGACTTACTGAATCTGCAAAAGCAAAATGACCCTTACAAGGAGCTGTTTTCCCACAAATACCTGACCGATCTTTGCGTTTCCTGTTTTCCGGAGAGCAAAGGCCGTTCATCATCTGACACCGGCTCTACTCCCGACAAGCTGATACAAATACGGGATTACCTTTCCTCCCATCATACGGAAAAAATTTCTCTTGATGAGCTTTCCCGGCTTTTTTTTCTCAGTAAGTATCACCTTGTCCGGGAATATCGCAAGCATTTCGGCACTACACCCGGAAACGACTTGATTTCCCACCGCATCTCTCACGCCAAGTCCCTGTTGCGTTTTGGCTCACAGAGCGTGGAAGAAATTGCCATCCAGTGCGGATTTCACAGCTCCGCTTATTTTATCAGGATGTTTCGTCAGGCAGAAAATATGACGCCTCTTGAATATCGACAAAAATGGTAGTAAAATAGAAACGATATTATGTTTTACCAAAATGACAGAAAGAGCACAAAAATACCATGGACTTTTTTAGAGGAATTGCTTCCAATCAAATATTTATATCCGCCGCTCTGGGCTGGCTGATTGCACAAATTTTAAAAACCGTTATCCACCTGGCACTGACAAAAGAATTTGTCCTTGAACGCATGGTAGGAAACGGCGGTATGCCCAGTTCGCATTCCGCAACTGTATGTGCACTTGCCACATCTACCTATTTTCAATACGGAAGTGCCAGCTTCGAATTTGCTATGGCAGTTTTCTTTGCTATCGTTGTCATGCATGACGCATCCAATGTCAGATGGGAAACCGGTATTCAGGCAAAGGTTTTAAACGAAATGATTGAGCTCTTCTCTCACATGGGAAAGGATGTCAGCATCGAAAACAAATTAAAAGAACTGGTAGGTCACACCCCGCTTCAGGTATTTGTAGGTGCCATTCTTGGCATTTTGATTGCCATTGGGGTTGCTGCAGTATTCTAAAATAGTTTTCGCACCTTAGTGCGACAAATCATTTCCTATAAAGTAAAATAAGGCATCGGATAGCACTCCGATGCCCATTTTTCTATCGTATTCTTTATTTTCGATTATCCACGATCTCACGTCCGATGCTTTCATACAAAATCGGTGCGTTTTTCACAGCCTCCAACGTATAACAATTACGTCCGTCCATTACAATCGGATTTTTCATCAGCTCTGCATACTTATTTAAATCCAATTCTTTTACTTCCTTCCACTCTGTGAAAATGAAGCAAATATCCGCATCCTTTAAGGTTTCTTCTATCGTATCACAATAAGTCAGCTTCTCATCCGGAATACGTTTTTTAAAGTTTTCCACGCCTACCGGATCCCATGCCTTCACTACTGCACCATCTTCCAAAAAGACCGGCACATTCACAAGCGAAGGAGCTTCGCGCAAGTCGTCTGTTCCGGGTTTAAAAGTCAGCCCGAGTACCGCAACTGTCTTTCCCGCATAATCGGTATAGTATTTTCTCGCTTTCTTGGACAGCTTGTACTTCTGTCCTTCGTTTACTTCAATGGCCGCCTTTACCGTCTTCATCTCACAGCCGTTCTGCGCAGACAAATGGTGAAGTGCTTTCGTATCCTTCGGGAAACAGGAACCGCCATAACCGATACCTGCATGCAGAAATCTCTTGCCGATTCTTTCATCAAACCCCATACCGTTTGCTACTTCTTCTACGTTAGCGCCGATTGCCTCGCAAAGATTTGCAATCTCATTCATATAGGAAATTTTCAAAGCCAGAAAATCATTTGACGCATATTTAATCATCTCTGCACTTCTTCTGTTACATACAATTACAGGAGCATCAAAATCTTTGTACATTTCCTGCAGCTTCTCTTTTGCAAAATCATCATTGACACCAAGTACAATTCTGGAAGCATGCATCGTATCCGGCACTGCCGTACCCTGTGCTAAAAATTCAGGATTGGATGCTACATGAACCGAAAGCCCCCTCGGATTATCATTTAAAATCCTCTCAACCTCGTCATTGGTTCCTATCGGAACCGTCGATTTTACGATTACTACACATTCCTTACTGATGCTCTGCGCAATCTGCTCTGCTACACCAAACACATATGCCAGATTTGCAGAACCGTCCTTTTTCTCCGGTGTACCGACCGCAATGATAACCACATCGGCATCTACATATGCCTTTTTATAATCCGTTGTAAAGTACAGATGATCCATATTTTTTACCATCAACTCTTCCAGTCCCGGCTCATAAATCGGTGACTTGCCGCTCTCCATCATCTTTACTTTATTTTCGTCCACATCTACACAGGTTACCGTATGTCCGTGCTCAGACAAACATACTCCCGTTACCAATCCCACATAGCCTGTGCCCGCTACTGCTATCTTCATCTTGCTATCTCCCTGTTTTTCTTCAGAAATTATCATCGGTTATATAATACTGACAACGCCTATATTATAATATACTTTCTCCCCTTTTTCAATAAAATATGCCATAGATTTATCTTGCGTAATGTGATATACTATAACCGTTTAGCAAATTTGAAAAGAGTAAAGCAAATATATTATTTTAAAGGAGCACATTATGAATAAGACAATGGACGAAATTTTGCTGTCAGTGGTCATACCCTGTTACAACGAAAAAAATACAATCGAAACCGTATTGGATGCTGTTCGCAACTGTGGCGTCAAAAATACGGAAATTGTCGTTGTGGATGACTGCTCTCAGGATGGTACCCGCGATTTATTACAGGGTGCACTTCGCAGCAAAATTGACAAGCTGATTTTTCATAAATACAATCAGGGAAAAGGTGCTGCTTTAGCAAAAGGGTTTCAGGCTGCTACCGGCGATGTAGTCGTCGTACAGGATGCAGATTTAGAATATGACCCAAAGGATTTTGTCCGCCTGCTTGAACCGTTTGTTTCCGGACGAAAGGATGCTGATGTCGTATACGGTTCCCGCTATGCACGCGGAGAAAAATATATGATTAAACGTTTTTATCATACAGCCGGAAACAAATTTTTAACTCTTATGTCCAATCTCTTTACCGATTTAGGGCTCACCGATATGGAAACCTGCTATAAAATGTTCCGTCGGGAATTGATTCAGTCTATCAAGATAGAAGAAAAACGCTTTGGCTTTGAACCGGAAATCACCGCAAAAATTGCGAAAAAGCGTTGCAAAATATACGAAATGCCAATTTCTTACTATCCTCGTTCCTATAACGAAGGCAAAAAAATCGGTGTAAAAGACGGCTTCCGCGCAATATACTGCATTGTAAAATACAATCTTTTTTCTTAAACACTATTAACACATAATAATTCAGAGGTATTTTTATGAATCGAATCCTTGTAACCGGTGGTGCCGGCTTTTTAGGCTCTCACTTATGCGAACGTCTGCTGCAGGACGGCAATGACGTTATTTGTGTAGATAACCTGTATACCGGCAGCAAAAATAACATTCGTCATTTGATGGCTAACCCTTACTTTGAGTTTATCCGGCATGATGTTACGGAACCATTGTATGTGGAGGTGGATCAGATTTACAATCTGGCATGCCCTGCAAGCCCTGTTCATTATCAGGCAAATCCGGTAAAGACTACCAAAACCAGCGTCTATGGCGCATTAAATATGCTCGGTCTTGCCAAACGTGTAGGAGCAAGAATCCTCCAGGCAAGCACAAGCGAGGTATACGGCGACCCGGAAATCCATCCGCAGCCGGAAAGCTACCGCGGCTGTGTCAATCCGATTGGTATTCGTTCCTGCTACGATGAGGGAAAGCGTGTCGCAGAAACCCTTTTCTTTGATTATCGTCGCATGCACAATCTGGAAATCAAGGTCATGCGCATTTTTAACACCTATGGTCCGCGCATGAATCCTTCCGACGGACGTGTTGTATCTAATTTTATTGTTCAGGCATTACGCGGAGAGGACATCACCATATATGGAGACGGCTCCCAGACGCGCAGCTTTTGCTATGTAGATGATTTAATCGAAGGCATGGTTCGTCTCATGGCATCTCCTGCTGACTTTACCGGTCCATGCAATCTCGGTAATCCGGGTGAATTTACAATTTTACAGCTTGCTCAAAAGGTAATTGAATTTACCGGCTCCAAGTCTAAAATTGTATATCAGCCCCTCCCTTCCGATGATCCTCTGCAGCGTAAGCCGGTAATCGAATTAGCAAAGGAGCATTTGGATTGGGAACCCCATATTGCATTAGACGAAGGTCTGAAAAAGACAATTGATTATTTCAAAAGAGTACTTTAATCGACTTAAACGAAATAAAGCATGTGCCACCAAGCGCACTCACAAAAAAGCTGCAGGAATTTTCTCCCGCAGCTTTTTGATTACCATATATTCGTTAGCAATTTATAGTGTTTTTATATACTCTGCAATTGCAGCTTCCCATGCAGGAAAACGAAATCCTGTCGTCAGCTTCAACATATCATTGTCCAAAACAGAGTATGCCGGTCTACTCGCCTGTCCCGGAAATTTTGCATCATATTCAGCAGTTGTAATACCCTCCACTGCCGTCTGTTTTCCTGCCAATCGAAAAATCTCCCTTGCAAAATCCGCCCAACAGCATTCTCCCTCGCTGGTAGCATGAAATGTACCATAATTTTCCGTCGGGAGCAGATGCACAATCGCCTTTGCCAGATCAAGCGCATAGGTCGGTGTCCCAAACTGATCGTTTACTACCTGCACCTTATCATTCTTTTCCGAAAGCATCAGCATCGTCTTTACAAAATTTTTCCCTTCTCCGTAAAGCCATGCAGTCCGCAAAATGAAATACCGCTGTGCAAACTCTTTTACAAAGTTTTCGCCGTAAAGCTTCGTCCTTCCATATGCACTCATCGGACTCACTTCATCCTGCTCCTTATAATGCTTATCTGTATTTCCCGAAAAAACATAATCTGTAGAGATCTGTATCATCTTAGCTCCGGTCTCGCGAGCCGCAATACTTAAATTTCTCGGTCCGATTGCATTTACTCGAAAAGCGTTGTCATAGTCCGTCTCACAACCGTTTACATTCGTATATGCCGCACAATTAATAATTGCATATGGCTTTATCTCTCTTGCAAATGCCATCACTTTATTAATATCTGTTATGTCAAGCTCCGGCACATCCGTATTAATAAGGTTATATTCCGCATTATCAGCCAACACCTGATTGATTGCTCTGCCAAGCTGTCCGTTACAGCCTGTTACGATTACATTCTTCATGTATACCTCCTAAAAGTTCGCTCTTATTCTATCATAAAACAATTGAAAGGAGAACGCAATCAATAAAGAATTCTGCCTTCTTTATTTGCTGCCAAGTCCCAATCGGTTTACTGCCGAGAACAATGCACGGATAGATGCCCGGGTAATGTTAGAGCTTACGCCGACACCGTAAGTAACCTTGCCATTTTCCACATCCAACAAATGAATGTAGGCAGCCGCTTGTGAGTTGGAACCACTCTGCAATGCATGCTCTTCGTAATCCAGCACCTTGATGCTGACACCAAGCTTCTCCTGCATACCTCTTTGTACTGCATCAATCGGTCCGTTTCCAACTGCTTCAAACTCTTTCTCAGTGCCATGGTCGGTATAAATAACATGGACTTTTGTATCAAACTGTGATTTTGTCTCTCCCGACAAGTCAGAAACATGCAGCTTTTTAAAGTGAATCGGCTCCTTCTGATTGAGGTATTCTACACGGAACTGCTCCATAATCTGCTCCGGAGAAACCTCACCCTGCTTTTCGGAAATAGTCTGGATAGCATTTGCAAATTCCTTATGCATTGCCTTTGGCAGCTTAAAGCCAAAGTAAGTATCCATGATAAATGCAACTCCGCCTTTACCGGACTGTGAATTGATACGCACAATCGGCTCATATTCTCTTCCGATATCTGCCGGATCGATTGGCAGATACGGCACCTGCCAATACTCCTGATTTCTTTCTCTCATCGCCTGAACGCCCTTGTTGATTGCATCCTGATGAGAACCGGAAAAAGCAGTAAATACCAGTTTTCCGGCATACGGATGTCTCGGGTGAATCGGAATTTTACAGCATCTCTCATATATTTCAATAATTTCATTTATATGTTCAATATTCAGCTCCGGATCAATCCCCTGAGAAAACATGTTGTAAGCAACGTTTAAAACATCCACATTTCCGGTTCTTTCTCCATTACCGAACAAGGTACCCTCCACACGGTCAGCACCTGCCAGAAGAGCCAACTCAGCTGATGCCACACCCGTACCTCTGTCATTATGAGGATGCACGCTTAAAATGATACTTTCTCTGTTTTCAAAATGTTTATTCATCCATTCAATCTGGTCAGCATAAACGTTTGGAGTATTCATTTCCACTGTTGACGGCAAATTAATGATAATGGGATTTTCCTTTGTCGCTCCCCATTCCTTCTGCACAACGGTACAAATATCCAATGCAAAATCAAGCTCCGTACCGGTAAAGCTTTCCGGAGAATATTCTAACATAATCTTTCCCGGGAATTTTTCAGCATGTGCTTTTACAAGCTGTGTCCCTTTAATCGCAATCCCCTTAATCTCTTCTCTGTCCATATTAAACACAACATCTCTCTGAAGAGTCGAAGTAGAATTGTAAATATGTACAATGGCACGGCTGCAGCCCTCAATTGCCTCAAATGTTCTTGCAATCTGCTCTTCTCTGCACTGTGTCAGCACCTGTACCCACACATCATCCGGAATCATTTTTCTCTCTACCAATTGACGAAGAAAGTCAAACTCAATCTGACTTGCAGCCGGAAAACCAATTTCAATTTCCTTGAATCCAAGCTTTATCAGGTATTGGAACATTTCAATTTTTTCCTGAACAATCATCGGATCAATCAATGCCTGATTTCCGTCTCTTAAATCTACACTACACCAAACCGGTGCCTTCTCAATTTCCTTATTCGGCCATTCTCTTTCCGGATAATCTACCACCGGATTTTTGCGGTAACGCTTATAATTTAACATCGCTTTCTTCTCCTTTTATTTTTCCTTTCCAAGCTCCCTTTCCGCGAGCGGTGCCATTTATGGCATTTTTCCTTTCCCCGAGCTGCACATAAAAGAAATCAGCCCACCCAGAGAGATGGACTGATAAATGATACATACTGATAAAGCACTATTCTCCAAGACCGCTTTCTACGATAGTGACAAGAGCCTGTAATGCTTCCTCTTCATCCTCACCCTCGCAGACGAACTCCACTTCATCACCACATTTCACACACGCACCAAGCACGCTCAATACACTCTTTGCATTGGCGGTACTCTCTCTAAATGTAAATGTAATCAATGATTTAAACTGCATTGCTTCTTTACATAGGATGCCAGCAGGTCTTAGGTGTAGTCCTGTTGGGTTTTTGATAACTACCTTTTGGCTTACCATATAGCTCCCTCCAATTTATGTCTTATCCCATAAGATGATTTTAAATCCTTTTCTTTTTTAATCATATCACGCATTCAGTTTTTCCACAAGTACAATCCATTTTTTCTGTACGCTTTCCGATACTTTTACAGCATACTGTTCTGAATCAGTTCAGCCAGTTTTTTCGCTTCCTTTTCAATCATCTTCTGGTCTTTTCCTTCAATCATAACACGCACAAGCGGTTCTGTTCCTGACGGCCGGATAAGCACTCTGCCCTCTCCCGCAAACATGTCATTCAGTTTCGCAATTGCTTCTGCGATTTCCGGATATTCCATATACTTTTCTTTTTTATGATTCGGTACTTTAGCATTTACAAGAGCCTGCGGAAGCACCTCCATAATTTGAGCCAGCTCCGACAAAGGCTTTCCGGTATCTACCAATACCTGTAACAGGTGGAGTGCACTCAGCAGTCCGTCACCTGTTGTATTTTCATCCAAAAAGATAACATGCCCCGACTGCTCTCCTCCGAGGCTGGAATTAATTTCACGCATTCTTTCCAATACATAACGGTCTCCAACCTTAGTCTGCTCTGCTTTGATTCCGTTTTTCTCTGCCATTAGGAAAAATCCCAGATTGCTCATAACAGTAACAACAATGGTATCTCCCTTTAATTTACCCTGCTGCTTCATATGGTTACCTACAATGGCCATAATCTGGTCACCATCCACCAGCTTACCGTTTTCATCTACTGCCAGCAATCTGTCAGCATCACCATCAAATGCCAGACCAATATTCGCTTTTTCATATACAACACGCGCCATCAGCTCTTCCATGTGTGTCGAGCCGCAGTTTGCATTGATATTACTTCCATCCGGATTATTATGAATTGCGATGATATCCGCACCAAGCTCCTTTAATGCTTCAACAGAAGTATAGTGCGATGCACCCTCTGCACAATCCACAACAATTTTCATACCGCTTAAATCAACATTAACCGCTTGTATCGCATGATTAATATACTCTTCTCTTGCATCCGTACGGTATTTAATCTTGCCGACACCCGAACCGATCGGGAACTTAATATCCTTCATGTCGCTTTTCAGCAGTTCCTCTATTTCATCTTCCATAGCATCCGGCAGCTTGTAACCGTTTCCGTCAAAAAACTTAATTCCATTGAACTCTACCGGATTGTGGGATGCCGAAATCACTACCCCTGCATCTACTTTGTATTTACGAGTCAGATATGCCACTGCCGGTGTAGGTACCACTCCCACATAAACTGCATTCGCTCCAACAGAGCAAACTCCCGCCATCAATGCATTTGCCAGCATATCACCCGAAATGCGGGTATCGCAGCCCACCATAATCGTCGGCTTATGCTTATTCTCCTTAGTAAGAACATACGCTCCTGCCTGACCAAGCTGCATCGCCAAAAGTGGGGTAAGTTCATCATTGGCAATGCCTCTGACACCATCTGTACCAAACATTCTGGACATTCTGTTCCCTCCTTGATTTTACTTATTGCATTGCTGCTTCATAATTGATTTTTGTCACACGAAGTTTGACTGTCACATTTGCTTCCTGGATCACTTCTTCCGGAATCAGGAACAGAATGTTTACAGTAT
>JAZNIP010000020.1:0-2971 GCA_045577575.1 Lachnospiraceae bacterium
TGTTTTTGCATAAAAAGAAAGAGTGCAATATACCTTTGTTCCTTGCGTTAAGTGATATTTTGGGAAGAGTAAAAAGATACAGTTATCTGATTCTTGCTTATGTCTGCGGTATTTTTATTGTACTTCTTATTATCCAAATAAAAGATTCGATTTGCAGTATGGAGTATTATCAGAAATATTTGCAGGTCAATGCACTGGATTTTTATATGGAAATCGATGAGTCTTATTATACAAGACTCTATAACAAAGGAGGAAGTGCTGAAGCAGTATATGAGTCACTAAATGAAAAGTTGGCGGCAAATGATATTCCTGCGAGAATCGATTTCTTTTCTACTCAGTCTGTCACACTTTTCTTTGAGGAGCATGAATTGTTATCTATCATGCAGTTTGGTGATTTTGATTATGCCAAAGATCTTATCTATGTGGAAGGCGGAACGGCACCTATGCTACAGAATGAGGTGGCAATGGCGTATTATACTGCCAAGCAGGCGGGAATTGAATTAGGAGATATTATTATCATCGAATACGAGAAGTATACTGACGACCATATATCCTATGAAAAGGTGCAGGAAGAGTTTGTGGTAACCGCATTTTTTGACGGA
Organism: Lachnospiraceae bacterium; assembly: GCA_045577575.1. Classification (GTDB taxonomy): domain Bacteria; phylum Bacillota; class Clostridia; order Lachnospirales; family Lachnospiraceae; genus VSOB01. The sequence goes on from JAZNIP010000020.1 coordinate 603, forward strand.
CAGAGCTGGGGTGTTGCTCCCATTATTATGAGCGAAGCATTTGAGGGTGCTGTATCTACAGGGAATGCGCTGTATCAATATAAACTAGATTGTCTGGAATCAGAATATCAGGAATACTATGACAGAATGGATGCATTGTTTACGGATGACGAAATAAAGTTTAAGGGCTCTAAAGACGCTTATGATGAATTCTTTGCAGGTTTTAGTTCCATGTTTAATCTGTTGATTCTGGTAGTATCCGTAGTAGTGGCTGTGGTGCTCAGTCTCATTACCATATTGTATGAGAATATTTTTATGGAAGAAGAAACAGGAGATGTGGCAGTACTGAAAAGCATAGGCTTTCAAAATGGAGTAATAAAATGTTGGCATCTGTTCAGAATGCTTTTGTTGGTGGCGGCATCTTATGTTGTGGCAATTATTTTTAGTAAAACAATCGGAAATTATGTGATAGGTAATATTGTAAATCATATTATCCACGTATGCGAATTTGAGATGATTACCCTGTTTTGGGCTAATTATGTGATTGTGCCGGTTAGTGTCATTCTGCTGATTGCACTTTGTATGCTGACCGTATTACAGGCAGTGAACAGAATACAAATCTGGAGGATTCGTGATGAATAAATGGATAAAAAAAGCCCGTAGCCTTAGTGTGCTTTTCATAATGCTTATAACTTTGACGTCCTGTAACACACAGGGCGAGGTAATCGTAAATCAAGATAACGACAATGAAAATTATGGGTTACAACCTGTAGGAAATTATCGCACGGAAGAAGAGTGTACGTATACCAACGAAGGTGTGAAGCAGAATGTTGAAAAGACTTTTGCGTCAAAGGATGGCTTGTGTACTATTCTGGTTTATCCGGATTACTATGACGTGACGTTGGATTATGAGAGGGGAACTCCGGAAGAAGTAGGCGAGGCATATGCTGATACGGTGCTGAAAGCTTTTCCGGCGTATGAGGAGAGTATGGAGCCGTATATTTACGAGAATATCAGGTTGGCGTTTTCAGGACAGAACATCGATTATGCAGTTTTGGAAGAGCGAATGAATGTGTTACTGTCATCTATACCGGAGGATTACAGAGCGGAGATTATGGCTTTTGCATCCATTATTTCCGGCGGAGAAAAAGGATTTACGGAGAATGGTAAAATCAGTTATGAAGAAGCAGTGATTGTACAGATGATACCGGATGCCCTGCGTCCTACTTCTTGTAGTGCACTGTCCCTTTGGGGAAGTAAAACAGAAAACGGTGCAGGTATTACGTTGAGAAGTCTGGAATGGAATCTGGGCAGTGAAAACCAAATGGGGAAGGTAAATGCAGTGACTCATATGGTAAAGGGAGAAAGAAGCGTTACAACCATTGGAATGCTGGGAATTTATACTACGATTTCCGCAATAAATGATGATGGTGTTTTCGTGGCAATTCTGGATGTGGGAGCATCGGATTATCCCTTTGTATCTGAAGGGAAAAGGTGTTATACTTATGATATCCGGTATGCATTGGAGGAATATGACAATGCAACGGATTTAGGTAATTATATGGTAGCAAACAGCGGTGATTATACATGGTGCCATAACCTGATTATTACAGATGCCGAGCATTCCTATTGTGCAGAAAATTGTGTTCGGGAAGTTACGGAAGCGGGAGATGGATTTTCTGTTCTGCGAGATGCAGATACTCCCATTATGGAAGGTCTTAAGTGGGAGAGTGAGGACAGCCTCTGCGTGCTGAATTCTTATATGACAGCAGGTAATAAAGATGATTTTACGGGTTCCGTGGCGAACCTGGTGCGTTTTGCCAAGTACAATGATTGGGTGGCTGCCGAGGAGAACTTTACGGTAGCTGAAGTGAAAGAGATGATAACGCAGGAGCGGACCGACCAGTATGAGGTAGAAAATGTACACAGGCAGGGTGTGGTACATCTTGTGTTGATTGACTATGCTACGGGCAATATTCAGGTGGCATTTACGGGGGACGAAGGTGTGACGGATAAGCCGGAGTTTCTGGATGTGGGGAATTATTATGATTGACATTTTGGTAATTGAAGATAATAAGGAACTGGGAACTTTAATTTGTGACTTTCTGAAGCAAGACGGTTTTAGCGTGGAATGGAAAGAAAGTGCCAAAGAGGGGTTGGAGTGCATTGAGAAGGCAGCATATAAAATGCTGCTTCTTGATGTTATGCTTCCGGGAATGGATGGTTATGAAACGCTCCAGATTATCCGGCAGAAACATAGTATTCCGGTGCTTATGATGAGTGCCAGACCCAGACAAAAAGTTTTCTGCCTTTGAGATTTTTTGTTGAAACGTGACAGAATCCGTAACCATCCGGATAGAAAACACATTCATATTTTCTGGAATCGTCCG
>JAZNIP010000021.1:0-2581 GCA_045577575.1 Lachnospiraceae bacterium
GCTGCTTTCTCGACCGGTTTTGTTGTCTGTGACTGTGCCTGATATGTCATGGCACTGTTTACTGGTTCAATGTTCATAACAATCACCTCCGTGTGATAATGAAATCTCGTTAATTTTCTACTGATAATATCGGCACAAAAAAAGAAAATGTTTATAGACTCTATAAACATTTTCCTAAGTTTTCCCACTAATTCCTGTATGTTAACCCAAAAGCTTTTTTAAATCCTTCAGGCCTTCCACAGTCATTGCCTCTTTATTTGCTTCCTGTATTTGTACATATACTTCCTTACGATATACCGGCACTTCACGCGGAGCGGAAATACCCAGCTTAACCTGTTCTCCTTTGATTTCCAATACCGTAATTTCAATATTATTGTTTAGAATAAGTGCTTCGTTTTTCTTTCTGGATAATGCCAGCATACTATTCACCCGCTTTCTTTGCTGCCTGTAATATTTCGTAAATCGGATATTTTACCTGATATCTGTCATCCTCGACAATCACCTGACATGCTTTTCTGGTTTCGGTATGAATTACAATCGGCGCACGAAGATTTACACTCATTTTCTTAATTTCAGAAGGTACTGTCAACGTAACAAGCACAAGCACCTGATCCGGATTCAACTCTCCCATCGGCTTTAACAGCTCATCCTCAACCTCCGGATTGTAATCCGGCATAACGATGAGCGGATCCATCACCGGCATGGCAAACGCAGGCTCCTGCAAGGATTGCAGCCATCTTACGCCACTTTCCTCTTCCTTTTCCGCATCGTGCATCAGCGCAAACTGAGTCAGCTCCGGGAATCCTACAATCCCCTGCTCAAAGCAGATGATTTTTTCATCATCAATTTCAACTTCTCCAAAAATCTTTGTAATTATTCTCATATGCCGCTCCTTTTAGATGTAATTCATCAATGTGCTGTCCGCGATTTTTCCTGTCGCCATCAGTGCCGCATCATAAGCCAGCTTTGCACTCGCCAAATCGGTTGCAACCTCTGCCCTATTTACCTGTTCGTTATCTGCTACCAAATCCTTGAAATTCGATTTCTGCGAAGACAATCTTGTCTTTACCAATTCCAACTTCTTATCACGCGTACCTACATCCGTCATGGCAAGTGTTGCAACATTTAAATGCCCCTGCATCTTTGTAATTCCCTTTTCAAAGGATTTTTGAAGCTTTTCATTCAAAAAGGTCAACGCCTTCTCCGCCGCTGCCAGACTCTTCTCTGCAATCGCCTTATCATCGGCGCTCACCGAAGTATCCTCTATAATCGCCTTAAGTCCGATAACCGACTTTTCTGTATCACTTACCTGCTCCAACACAGAAATCAAATCATCCAAATCCCTTCCGATAGCATGCGTATAGCATTCACTCGCAAGTGTATTGACGCGGATTTCCTGATTAAAGCCTACATCGTATGAAATTATCTGGTCATTAGCTTCTTCGTCCTCACTGTTATGGTGAATGTTTCTTCCATCCGGGTCTTCCACACATTCAAAATAGTGCTCCGGTCGCAAATCCCCTTTATCCCACTCGCTTTTCTTGTAGGTAATGGAAATGGTACTCTCATCCACATCATCCGTTGCCGCATAATCTCTCGTAGCAGACAATGCCTCATATGCCTTATCGTTTAAAATCAGCTCACCCGTCTCCGGAATAAATACCGCATACTCTTCATTTTCATGGGTTGCCTCTTTTGCTTTCTGATAAGGGTCAATCAGATTGCCGTTTCCGTCCGTATCATATATGGATACCGTTTCTACGGTTATCGTCTGCAGACTGTTGTTTAATCTGGAATCTCCGTTATAGTATGTAATCTCAGGCGTAAAGCCCTCCGCCAGTCCGTCATAGGAAAGTCTGAGACGATGCACTGTCTCACGGCTGATTGCCGTATCGGTCATCTGGTAGTCGCTGTCGGTATAGTTGCCATTATTAATTTCACCCACAGAATTTTTTCCATTATCCAGCTTTACATAAGTAATATCGTCCAGAACCGCTTTGTTTACTTTTTCCGTAATGGAATAGGTCTGCTGGGTATCCTCCTGAAAACGCAGCTTTGTGCCGGTACGATACCCGGTAAACAAGCCTCTTCCGGCATAATCCGCATCACCGGTTGCATAGATTTCATCACGGAGTCCCTTCAGGCTTTCCAAAATAATTTCACGGTTTTCACTTGTTAAGTCCTTATTCGAGCCTCGATTGCACTGCTCATACATATCCTCGATCGCCTCGATTACCGTTTCAATTGCATCCTCCGTTACTCCCAGCCAGCTATCGGCATCCTCAACGTTTTTGTCACAATACTGTGTTACTTCAGTAAGAGTACTGCGCAGTCTGAGCGCACGAATCGCAATAACCGGGTCATCGGATGGTCTGTTAATCTTTTTACCGGATGCCATCTGGGTATTCAGTCTGTCCTGCAACAGCTTGTTTGTATTAATATTTGACATGGAATTGTTCTGCATGATTTTGTTCGTAATTCTCATGTTACATCCTCCTTAGACCTATACACCTGTTTCCAAAATCAGTCTGTCATAGATTTCTGTCAATGTCTGAATCATCTTGGATGCCAGTGTAAAGTC
>JAZNIP010000022.1:0-3525 GCA_045577575.1 Lachnospiraceae bacterium
GCAACCGGACTCAATTCCCTTCTGCAATCTTTCGGTATTGGTAACAAACAGGTCATCACCTACAAGCTGTACCTTATCACCAAGCTCCTGTGTCAGCAGCTTCCAGCCTTCCCAGTCTTCTTCGTCCAGAGCATCCTCGATAGAAATAATCGGATAGGTCTCAACCAGTTTTTTCCAATGGTCAATCAGCTCTCTGGAAGTGAATTTTGTACCTGCCTTCGGAAGTACATATTCTCCTGTCTTTTCGCCCTTCCATTCACTGGAGGCAGCATCCATGGCAATCATAAAGTCCTTGCCCGGCTCATAGCCTGCATTTTTTACCGCTTCCAAAATATACTGAATCGCTTCCTCATCGCTTGCAAGGTTAGGTGCAAAACCACCCTCATCACCTACAGAGGTTGCAAGTCCTTTGCTCTTTAACAAAGCTGCCAATGCATGAAATACCTCAGCGCACTGGCGAAGTGCCTCTTTAAAGCTGTCAGCACCAACCGGCATAATCATAAACTCCTGTACATCTACCGTGTTGGCAGCATGTGCACCACCATTTAAAATATTCATCATCGGTACCGGAAGACGATTGCCGGAAATACCGCCAAGAAAACGATATAACGGAAGCTCCAGTGCCTTTGCTGCTGCTCTTGCAGTCGCAATGGAAACCGCAAGGATTGCATTTGCTCCCAGCTTTGATTTATCCTTTGTTCCGTCTGCTTTTATCATCGCTTTATCTACTGCATAAATATCGGATGCATCCATACCTTTAATCGCATCGTTAATAATGGTATTAATATTTTCTACTGCCTTTAAAACACCCTTGCCACAGTATCTGGATTTATCATTATCTCTTAATTCCAGTGCTTCAAACACACCTGTAGATGCTCCGCTCGGTGCTGCTCCTGTTGCAACCGTACCGTCAACCAGAGTTACCTCTGCCTCAACGGTAGGATTTCCTCTGGAATCCATAATTTCTCTTCCGATTACCTTTTCAATCTGTAAGTAATTCATTGTCCAATCTCCTTTGTTCTTAGGCCTGCCTCCACCGGAAGGAATCCCTTCCGGCAAGAAAAGGATGTTGTCCAGGCATCCTTTCAGAGGAGTCCACATGATTTATAATATGATTATGAGAAGTTAGTTGTAACTAACCTTTGTCATCATACTACAAATAAAGAAAAAAAGCAACCTGTGATAATGATAGGTTTTCTCAGTTATTTTCCCCTGCCTGTAACCGCACCCGGTACAAAAATGCGCATCTTACAGTACTTTTCCGGAAAATCAAAAAAACAAGAGCCTGTGACTGCTCACAGACCCCTGCCTTTTATTTCTCATATATCATGAGTACCTTTTATGATTCAGCTTCTGTATCGGAATGACATCCACAGCTACAACCGGAATGACCCTCTTCCGAGCAGTTACAGCCCGACGGACAGCCGATGCATTTTACGCCCGTTTTTTTTGCTTTTACAATGTAAGCAACCGCTGCACCTACAACAACAAGTACAATTCCTATAACAATTATATTTGCCATGCCAATACTCCTCTCTTAAATCTTAGTTTGTTTTCAGCTTGTATTCTGTAGCAAACTGTTTCTCTGTCTTTTTAATCAAAGCAACAATAACTGCTACAATTGCTATTACTACAATCAGACCCGGAACAAAACCGGCTCCAACAGTACCTAATGTTACGAGCGTACCAATCTGGTATACAAGGAATGCAATTACATAACCTGTTGCAAACTGTAAGCCAATTCCACCCCACAGCCATTTTTTACTCTGCATCTCAGAATTCATAGCACCAAGTGCTGCAAAGCAAGGCGGTGTATAAAGGTTGAACATCAGATAAGCAAGTGCTGCTACCTGTGTCAGTCCCATAGCCAGAGCAACCTCGTTTGCTCCGCCTACCAGTGCCAGTTCTTCTGTATCGATGAAACTTGTCATACCGTAAACAACTGCCAGTGTACCAACAACGTTTTTTTTTGCAATAAAGCCTGTAAACGCTGCTGGTGCAAGCTGCCATGCACCGAAACCTACCGGAATAAGCAGCACTGCAAACGGAGAAGCAATGCTCGCAAGAATAGATGTATGCTCCATACCTTCTTCTACAACCTGTAACTGCCAGTTAAATGTCTGCATAATCTGAACAACCGTATTACATACTAAAATAATAGTACCTGCTTTTACAATGTATGCTTTACCACGGGAGCACATGGAAATAAATGCTCTCTTGATGCTCGGGAATTTGTATTCCGGAAGCTCAATGATAAAGAAAGATTTTCTGTATTTATGTCCGGTAATTTTGTTTACCAACAATGCTCCGAAGAGAATTAATAAAATACCTACAAAGTACATCAATGTACCTACCCAGGAAGCATCTGCAAAAAATGCACCTGCAAAAAGAGCAATAACCGGAAGCTTTGCACCACAAGGCATGAACGGTGTCAGCATTGCTGTTGCCCTGCGCTCTCTTTCATTACGGATAGTACGACATGCCATAACACCCGGAATTGCACAACCTGTACCGATTACCATCGGGATAACAGATTTACCGGAAAGACCCACTCTCTTGAAAATCGGATCAAGTACAACCGTTGCACGAGCCATATAACCACAATCCTCAAGAAGCGCAATCAGGAAGTACATAACCATTACAAGCGGAAGGAATCCTACTACCGCACCAACACCACCGATGATGCCGTCAACCAACAACGCCTGTACGAACGGAGAAGCACCTTCTACCATTCCTGCTACCCATCCCTGGAATGCTTCAATCCAGCCAACCAGTGTGTCTGCTAAAAATGGGCCAAAGGTAGACTGTGAAATATCAAATACAAGGAACATAATTACCGCAAAAATCGGAATACCAAGCCATGCATTTGTCAACACTGCATCAATCTTATCCTGAGCATTTCTATCCTTTGTAAGAACTTTTCGTGTTTCAACCTCTGCTACAATTTTATTTGTGAACTCAAAACGTTTTCTGTCCGCGGACTCAACCTCAGCTTTATCCTGCAAATTAATATCACTCTGAACATAAGGAGCCTTCTGAACTGTTCCCTTTAATGCCACAGCTGTTTTTACAACCTCTGCAAGGCCATTGTTTGCGGAAGCTGTAGAAGTAGTCTTTACTACCGGACAGCCCAATTTTTCACTCAGAGCCTCTACATCAATTTTAGTTTCTTTTTTTTCATTGATGTCATTCTTATTTAATGCAACTACAACCGGAATTCCAAGTTCCAGAAGCTGTGTTGTAAAGAACAGACTTCGGCTTAAATTTGTAGAATCTACAATATTGATAATCACATCCGGATTTTCATTCTTTACATAAGCACTTGTAATACTTTCCTCGGATGTGAACGGTGACATGGAATAAGCACCCGGAAGGTCTACTGCCAGAAGCTCTTCTGTTCCTTCACAGAAGCTCTTCTTAATCGGGCTTACCTTTTTATCAACGGTAACACCAAGTCGGATCGTAGCCATGTCGTTCTGTGGGCCAAGGAGTTGATTTATGACATTGTCTTCCTAAGACCGCTTG
>JAZNIP010000023.1:0-3958 GCA_045577575.1 Lachnospiraceae bacterium
TTGGCTCACAGAACGACATGGCTACGATCCGACTTGGAAAGGATATATTTTGTGCCTTTGCAAAATGTTGCTACGGGAGAAGAAAATACGTTTGAAATTTGCCTCGTTTCAGCAGAAAAAATTCCAACAATTTTTTTGACAACAGAAAATACGTTAGAAAAAATGAAAGAAAATAAACGATTAAAATCAGAAGGGGAAATGAGGATATTTAATGCTGATGGAGAGTATGAGGGAGTAAAAGGGCTGAAAGTAAAGGGTCATGGGAATGGTTCTTGGGGAGACGGAGAAAAGAAATCGTGGAGATTACAGCTTGACAGAAAAGACACCATTCTTGGATTGACGAAAGGTGAGCAATTTGTTGCACTTTCCAATGTTAATGACAGGACTCATATGCGAAATAAAATTACTTTTGATATGGCACAAGCGGTAGGATTACCGTATGTACCCCAAAGTGAATGGGCGAATTTATATATTAATGGTAATTATCAGGGATTATATTTAATTGCAGATAGAATTGAAGTGTCTGAGGAGAGAGTGGCGATAAAAGAAAGCAGAGAAGAAGATAAAGAGTCGGCAGAAACTTATACGTTAGAAGATGAGAAGGGATATGTATTGCCGAATGAGGATGATGCTGATTTGACAACCGGATATATGTTTCGAGAATATTCCAAATTATATCATGAGATGGATGCTGGCTTTTTAACAGAAGCGGGTAATGAGTATGAAATAGTATATCCAAAAGTACCCTCACAGAAGCAATTGAGGCAATTAAAAAATTATGTGCAAGAGTTTCATGATGCAATACAAGACGAGAATGGATATTCCAAAAAAAAATATTTAGATTATATGGACTTGGATTCGTTTGTAAAAAAATATCTGATAGAAGAAGTTGCCAAAAATAGAGATGGGAATAAAAGGAGCTCTTATTATTATATTTATTCCTTTGCTAATGATAGCAAAATAATTGCCGGACCGGTATGGGATTATGATATTGCATATGGAAATACAAAATCAAGTGTTATGTGGAATGAGCCACAGGGAATAACAAAACTAAATCCCGGATTGGATAAACGAGAAGAGTTTATGGCAGTAGCAATTCAGTATTATAAAGAAATAGTTCGTCCTTATCTGACTGAAGAAGTGGACAGAAAAATAAACGATTATGATGAATATATTTCGTCGGCTGCTTATATGGATCAGATGCGTTGGTATTCGGAAACGGTCTCCGAAAAAACTTATGATATGGAGGTTGACCGTTTGAGGAAATTTATTGCGGCGAGAACAACTTTTTTAGATGATGTTTGGTTAGAAGGTAAGAGCTATTATCGAATAAATTATGTGAGTGGAGAAGAAATTATAAAAACAGTATATCTGGAAGAAGGCAGTGCCATAGACGAGTATGTTCCGGAGAGCGAGGATAAAACATTTGTGGGATGGTATGATGAAGAGCTTTCGGAGCCGATTGACCTTGAGAAGCCGCTGACAGATGACATGGCATTATGGGCAAAGTGGGAATAGAGTTGATAAGTGAGGAATAGCGCATGGAGAATGTAATAAAAATCAGAAACAGAGTAATCGGTAGCGGTGCACCTGCCTATGTGATAGCAGAAATGTCTGCGAACCATGCAGGAAGCATTGCCTATGCAAAGGAAATTATCCACGCGGCAAAGGAAGCCGGAGCGGATTGTATCAAAATCCAGACCTACACGGCAGATACGATGACCATTGATTGTCATAATGAATATTTTAACATTACGGATGGGACATGGAAGGGTGAGAACCTTTACGGACTTTATCAAAAGGCTTACACACCCTGGGAATGGCAGGCGGAGCTAAAGGAGGAGGCAGAGAAAATCGGAATCGATTTCTTTTCCACTCCCTTTGATAAAACTTCCGTAGATTTTCTGGAAAGTATCGGTATGGAATTCTATAAAATTGCATCCTTTGAATTGGTCGATATTCCATTAATCCGGTATGTGGCTTCCAAAGGCAAACCAATTATTATGTCAACCGGAATGGGGAGCCTGGAGGAAATTGAAGAGGCAGTAAAGGCAGTGCATGATGCAGGAAATTATCAGCTTGCCCTGCTTCGTTGTGCCAGTGCCTATCCGGCTATTTCCGACAATATGAATCTGGCGGCCATGAAAGCACTGAAAGAGAAATTTCAGCTTCCGGTGGGCTTGTCTGACCATTCGCTCGGCTCGGTGGGTGCGGTGACGGCGGTGGCACTGGGAGGAAGCATTATAGAGAAGCATTTCTGCTTGGACAGAGGCATTGAGAATCCGGATTCTTCGTTTTCCATGGAGCCGGCAGAGTTTGCGGCAATGGTGCAGGATGTAAGAAGTGCAGAGCGGGCAATCGGTACGGTGAATTTTGGTGCAACGCCATCAGAAGCCGGTAATCTGGCATTCCGTCGTTCCATCTTTGTGGTAGAGGATATTAAGGCAGGAGAAGCGCTGACAGAGGCAAATATCCGTATTATCCGTCCCAGTAACGGACTGGCACCCAAATATTATGACACAGTACTTGGCAAGTGTGCAGCGGTTGATTTGAAGCGTGGCACGCCCTTGCAAATGGAGATGATTCAGTGAGTAATCTGATAAATTTTAGGAAAGCAGTGTTAGATGATGCAGAGCTTTTGTTTTCCTGGGCAAATGATATAGATGTAAGAAGAAATGCATTTCGTCAGCATGAAATATTATGGGACGAGCATATGGAGTGGTTTCAGCGCAAGCTAAAGGATGAAGATTGCCATATCTATATTGCTTATAAGAATATGCCGGATATGTCGGAAAAACCGATAGGACAGCTACGGCTGGATATTGAAGGCGATGAGGCAGAGATTGATTATTCTGTTTGTGCGGAAATGCGAGGCTTTGGATATGGTACGCAGATGGTTGCAGGAATCCAATCCTTTGCAGATAAACGAATTCGAAAATTTATTGCAAAGGTAAAAACAAGCAATCCGGCATCAGTTCGAGTGTTTGAGAAATGCGGCTTTGTAAAGAAGGCAGATTGCGACGGATATATGGAACTGGAGAAGAGGCGGGATGAACAGGATGCAAAACGTCCGGCGATTGTTATCTGTACCCAGAAGTCATGGAATATTGCAAATGCCAAGAAATTAATTGAAAAATATGAGGGGATATATGACATCAGTGTCATAACGGAGAAGGAAAAGCTTTGTGCTGAGACATTGGAAGTGCTTCAGCCGGAATACATTTTTATTCCCCATTGGTCTTATATAATACCGGAGTCGGTATTCGGAACGTATCCTTGTGTGGTGTTTCATATGACGGATTTGCCCTTCGGACGGGGAGGCAGTCCGCTTCAAAATTTGATTGTACGGGGCTTTACGAAAACAAAGCTGTCTGCAATCCGGGTGGATGCGGGATTGGACACAGGAGATATTTATTTAAAAGAGGATTTGGAATTATCGGGAACGGCAGATGAAATTTTGCGCCGGGCTTCCGAGCTTATTTTTACAAAGATGATTCCGTATATTTTGGAGAAAAGACCGAAACCGGTGCCACAGAATGGCGTGGCAGTATGCTTTAAGCGCAGAAAGCCGGAGGATGGCAGGCTTCTTCCGGAGATGGATTTAAAAACCATTTATGACTATATCAGAATGCTTGACGGAGAAGGGTATCCGCCGGCATTTTTGGAAATGGGCGATTATACGCTGCGTTTTTCTGAGGCAGAGCTGCAAGGCGGAAAGGTAACGGCGAAGGTGACGTTTGAACCGCGTAGCGGGAAATAGAGGATAGGAGAAAGAAAACGAAATGAACATTTTAATTGTAGCGGCGCATCCGGATGATGAAATACTTGGCGTAGGCGGTACAATTGCAAAGCATGTGGAAGCCGGAGACAATGTCTATGCGTTGATTTTGGGAGAGGGACAGACATCCCGTTTTAATAAAAGAGAAGATGCAGGCACGGAAATCTTAGAGGAGCTTCA
>JAZNIP010000024.1:0-7188 GCA_045577575.1 Lachnospiraceae bacterium
GACCGCTTGGCCTCCGACTTGTTACAGGACAATGGTCTGATTACATTAAAGGATGGAGTAGGCATTGAAGCAACCGTAAATGACATTGCAGAGAATCCTCACAATATCAAATTCAATGAGCTGGAGGCAGCACAGATTTCCAGAATCCTTCCGGAGGTTGCATTTGCAGTATTGAACGGAAACTATGCTTTGGAAGCAGGTCTGAATGCAGGCAGTGATGCAATCGCAATCGAAACTTCCGATTCAGAGGCTGCTAAGACTTATGTAAATATCATTGTAGTAAAAGAGGGTAATGAAGAAAATGCAGGCGTTAAGACACTGGTTGACGTGCTCAAGTCCGATGCAATCAAAACCTTTATCAACGATACCTATCAGGGAAGCGTAGTTCCGTTTGAGGGGTAAAGGGAAATTTATAATTTAGAAGTGAAAAGCCATTACAAAGCAGCGGTGAGTACAGCTGTGGAGTAATGGTTTTTTCATGGGAAAACTTGTGCGTGGAACAAAAGATTTTATTGAGTGAGGTTATTGTAAAAGAAACGGAAGCCTGCTATAATAAAAATGCAGATAGGTATTGCTTCTGTCAATACCAGTATTTATTTCAAGGTCTCGAAAGAGATGTCAAAGTATCTACGGCATATCGCCGGTATTCAATCAAAAGCAGACAATAGCAGAGGTGTGATAAAGAGAGTGTTTGTAGAGTATATGAGTACGTTTTATTTTGCTTCTGCGAAAAGGAGGAAACATGCAGAAAAACAAAATAATGTCAGAAAATGTGGTGGAACAACTCATTTATACGGAGCAGATTCCAGAGGTGGTGGTTTTAAAATTACCGGATGAGCAGAGAAAACAGTATTTCATTTGGGATGAAATTATGAGAATGGGATTTAAGCGGCATCCCAGATTAATATTGCCGTTGATAGCAGAGCTTTTCGGAGAGCAGTATAAAGACGAAACGTTAATTGAATTTTTATCTACGGAATATGCTTTGGAGCGATATATGGAATCTGGGCTTGGTACACTGCATTCTGTACGTGCGGATATTGTATTACGAATCGGGCGAAAGGACATTTACCATTTTGAATGTCAGATTACTGTGGACGGTGAAATGATAATTCGTATGTATGAATATGATTTACAGATAGCACTGATACATAGTAAGGGAACAGAAGTGGATATGAATGGAAGGGAGAAGAAAGCAGTATGGTTCCCGCGTTCTGCTGTTTTACATATTGACAGCAGTGAATATATAGAGGAAAATGTGGTGCTGAACTTCCGCTTTCCGAATGGAACGGATTATTCCTATGAAGTTCCTGTGATGAAAGTGCAGTCATATGATTTGAAACAGATTTACAATAAGAAGTTGTATTTTTTAATACCGTTCTTACCGATACGGTTTCGCAGAGAGCTTAAAAAGAAAGAATCACAGCTTGTATGCAGGGATTTGACAGCATTTATCAGTGAATGTATCATGATTTTAGCAAGAGCAGTGACAGAAGGACAAATTACAAGAGATGAATATGGCAATATAATGGATATGCTGAACAGAAGCATAGGCTACCTGTTCAGTGGCAATGAAGAAATTGTTAAGGAGGTGCAAAAGCTTATGGAACCTTTGTTTAGGCTGAGGAGCGAAATTATTGAAGAAGAGGTAACGGAGCGGGTAACAGAGCAGGTAACAGAGCGGGTAACAGAGCAAGTAACTGAACAGATGCTGGAAAATGTAGTCAGGATGATGCAGAAACGTAGTGTCCGGCAGGATGAGCTGGTGCAGGAGTTGGTGGAAAACTTTTCGTTATCCAAAGAGGAAGCAGAAAGAAGAGTAAAGCTTTATTGGAAATAGTGATAAAAGGGAACTGAAAACGGGGAATTACAATATTTAGTAAATCCCCGTAATATCTGCCAATGTACCATTCTTGCTTGTGAAGCTCCAAATGGAGTGACCGGGTAGCCTGTGCTCAGTAAGATAATAGCGGTTGTCAAAATAAGAAATATAGTAGGGGGTACCGCCGCCGATAAAATGGGCATAAACATCCTCATAGTTATATGTGGACAAATGCTTCAAATCTTTTGTGCGTATGATAGTAGCAGCATCCTGATTTCCGGCTTTGTCTGTAGAGACGGTGATATAATAGTACCCGTCAATATAGGTAAGCTGAATCATTCCGGCGATTTCATCAGGGACAGGATATTCGTCTTTCACTTCAAAAGAATCTAAATCAGCTCTGATAATCGATGAATTTCCGGAAACAAAATAAACATCATCCCCCATAATGGTAAATGAGCGAACATAGATGCCATCCAGAGAAGGAATGCGTCGTATTTCGCTTAAATAGACGCGGCTTGAATTTTCCTCTCTGCGAAAAAGATACATTTCACCGGTCATGGAGCTCCAGGCATAAAAGCATTTATCCTCTTCACGGTATATGAGATAATGTGGGCGAATGCCGATATCGGAGAAGGCCTGGGTGTGAACAAATCCATCTCCTTTTTTTTCGAATATCAGAATCCGATTGTTTTCCGTGTCATCGGTCAGATAGACCGTGCCATCGCTGACCAAAGTATGTCCTTTGTTAATTTGGTCAGTCATAACATTCCACTCATACAGCGGACGATTGAGAGATTCGGAATATATAATCTGATTGTGGTAACAGTCTACAATAAAGTATGTGCTACCTATCTTGGTAATGGATGTAGGAACGCTTAAATCTGCATAAGGATTTTGGGCTATTTCTGATTCGCTCAAAAGCTCTTCTGATTTTGAGAAGGCTTCTTCTGTTTCAGAATAACGAAGTACCGGAGCGGGTTTATGTGTTTGCTTATAAAGAGTAATTCCGCCTGCAAGCAGAAATAGAAGCAGGGCAGCTAAATAATATTTTTTGGGAAAATAGTGATATGTACGCATTGGCGACCTCCATGTATGTGAAGTATAGCATTTTCGGATAATGGGTGCAAGAAGGGGCTTCCTTTTCTCGTGAAAAGTGCTATAATCACCAATGGAAGAGGAGATTATGATTACGATGAGAGAACGATTACGGGCAGGAATGCCCTTTTTTGGATTTTTGGCATGCCCTGCCATAACATTGGTACTGACAGAGTGTTATACACACAATCCGTTTAAGGAAATGGCATTGTTTCCGTGGCTGCTGAATCTGGTGTTGTATTGGATTCTGGCAGCATGTCTGCTGTTTATAACAGGTCGTCTGCGGTGGGCACTACAGATTCAGACACTGCTGCTTATGCTTGCCGGACTGGCAAATTATTATGTAATGGAATTCCGGGATTCGCCTATTTTACCCTGGGATATTTATTCGCTGGGGACAGCAGCATCGGTGGCAGATAACTTCAGCTATGCACTGCCGCAAAAGGTGTGGGCGGTGCTGATTGGGTTTGCGGCACTTTTGGGGGCAGAACAGCTATTTGTCTATCGCATACGGCAAACGCGAACGAGAATAGTCGGAGCTGTAGCTATGTCGGCTGCTTTGATTGGCTTCGGAGCGTTTTTGCAGCAGGAGGATGCGGTTAAGGCGATGAAGCTGTATGATAAGATGTTTACTCCGGACGTGGTCCAGAGGCGGAACGGTCTGGCAGCCGCTTTTACAATGGAATTAAAGTATTTGAAAATTGAAAGACCCGGGGGCTATGATGCAGAAGAATGTGAGGCACTGTTAGAAAGCTATCAGAAAAGCGAAGATGCTATGGGAACAGGAGCTGCAGAAAAGCAGCCCCATATTATTGTCATAATGAACGAAGCGTTTTCGGATATGTCTTATTTAGGCGATTTTGATACAAATCAGGAATACATGCCTTTTATTAGCAGCTTGATGGGAGCGGAGAATACTATCAGCGGGCGCTTACATGTTTCGGTGTTGGGCGGAAATACTGCCAATACGGAGTTTGAATTTCTGACAGGTAATACGATGGCATTTATGCCGCTGGGAAGTATTCCGTATCAGCAGTATATTCATGGGCAGCAGCCGTCACTTGCGTCCGAACTGAAGCAGGCGGGGTATGCGACAGTTGCCATGCATCCCTATTATGAAAGCGGATGGAGCAGAAATAAGGTGTATCCGTGGATGGGCTTCGACTCTATGCGGTTTATAGAGGATTATGAGAATGCAGAATATGTACGAAAGTATGTAAGCGATGCAGCCGATTTTGAAAGACTGATTGCAGAGTATGAAAGTCGTGACAGAGAGAAGCCGTTATTTTTATTTAATGTGACCATGCAGAATCATGGTGGCTATGGGCAGGAATTTGATAATTTTAAACCGGATATTGAAGCACAGGGAATAAAATCTCGGTCGTTATCGAATTATCTTTCGTTGATTTCATTGACAGATCAGGCTCTGGCGAAGCTTGTGGCATACTTTGAACAGGAACAGGAGGAGGTATTGCTTGTATTTTTTGGAGATCATCAGCCGAACGATACCGTAGCAGCACCGATTTGGAAGGCGAACGGAGTTGATTATAAAAATCTGACAGAGGAGCAGGAGAATCTGCGTTATGAGGTGCCGTTTGTCATTTGGGCAAACTATGATATTGAGGAAAAGTCGGATGTGGAAACCAGTGCCAATTTTTTGGCATTGGAGGTATTAAAACAGAGTGGCATTGAGCGGAATGGATATTATCGGTATCTTGAGGAACTGCAGAGACAATATCCGGTCATCAGCAGCAGACAGGTCAAGACCAAAGAAGGTATGGTATTGCCGGAAGAGGAAAGGGGAACCTCTGAGGAGCTGTTAACTTATCAAAAGCTTCAATATTATCAAATGTTTGAGATGGAGAAAGAGTGAGGAGTCTGACATCAATGGAGATAAAAAAACGTCCGCTATTATTAGCATTTTGCATTCCGGTTGCCGTAATGTTGGCGGTAATTTTTTATAAGGGAATCTATCCCTTTGGAGAACAATGCTTTTTACGAGTCGATATGTACAATCAATATATGCCGTTTTTTACGGAGCTGCACAGAAAGCTCCGTGAAAGCGGCAGTCTGCTTTTTTCATGGAGAGCCGGTTTGGGAGCCAATTTTATTGCATTGTATGCATACTATCTGGCAAGTCCCATGAACTGGCTGCTTTTGTTCTGTCCGGAGCAGTTGATGATTGAGTTTATGACATTTTTGATTGTTATAAAAATCGGATTGTGCGGAAGTGCATTTGCGTGGTATCTGAAAAAGCATTTTGATACCGACAGCTATGCGATAACACTGTTTTCTGTATTTTATGCTCTTTCCGGATATCTATGTGCCTATAACTGGAATATTATGTGGTTGGATTGCGTGATTCTGGCACCGATTGTGATTTTAGGACTGGAGAGGCTCGTATATCAAAAAAAATCAGGACAATATACGTTGGCACTTGCGGCATGTATGCTCACCAACTATTATATTTCGATGCCGGTATGTATGTTTCTTGGCTTATACTATTTGGTGCTTTTTGTAGCTGTGCCTGCGAAAGAAAGGTTAAAATGTCTGTGGAGGTTTGTGTATAGTTCGTTTATGGCAGCGGGAATGTCGGCGATATTGTTGATACCGACGGTGTGTGCACTAAGCTCGAGCGGCTTTTCAAAAACAGCATATCCGGAAAAAATTAAGTTTTATTTTAATATATTGGAAGTGTTGGCAAGACACTGCATGAATGTGACTGTGGAGCTGCGCAGTGAGCACTGGCCTAATGTGTACTGTGGTACAGCTGTTTTTTTTCTCCTTCCGCTGTATATATGCTGTAAAAAAATAGCATGGAAGGAAAAGCTGCCCAGACTGTTGCTGCTTGCATTTCTTTATGTGAGCTTTTCGGTAAATGTATTGGATTTTTTCTGGCATGGTTTGAATTATCCAAACAGCTTGCCTGCCAGACAATCCTTTTTGTCTGTTTTCCTTGTGCTTGTATTGTGTTTTCAGGCTTTTTTGCATAGAAGAGAGTATTCACAAAGGCAGCTTGTTTTAACAGAGGGATTTGCACTGTTATTTCTTTTGCTGTGTAGTTTTTTCATAAAAAACAATGATTTTTCACAGAGCAGCTTTGCTCTTACCATGCTTTACACAGTAGTGTTTGCATTATTGTTTTATTGGTATCGTGAAGGAAGCCTGAAAAAAAATCTGGCAGGAATTTTGTTTTCCGTGATGGTGCTCATGGAAGCGGCTGTGAATGTAGCAGAAACAAGTGTGGCTACGACAAATCGAACAGAATATCATAATGATTATCGTACGAACAGGGAATTGGTCTCAGACATAGAAAATGAGTTTGTGCGGGTGGAAGAGCGTGAACGGATGACAAAAAATGATGGAATGCTGGGAGATTTTCCGAGTGCTACTTATTTTTCATCAACGGTAAATAAGGAAATGGGGCATTTCTATAAAAGGCTGGGAATGAGCTCCAGTAAGGTGTTTTATTGCTATGACGGAGCAACCCCTTTGACAGCAGCACTATTGTCGGTAGGTTATACGATATCGGACAGTGACAAAGAACCGATGGAATTTTATGAGTTGGTGGAACAACAGAATGAAAAATATCTGTATCGTAACCGTTATGTATTACCGCTTGGCTATGGCATAAGCGAAAGCTCTTTGGCACAATGGGAATTGGAGGAGGGATTGCCCTTTGATGTGAACAATTCTTTGGCGGAAGCTATCGGAATACAGGAAAAGCTGTTTGAACAGATTCCGGTATATGAGACCGGGGATGAGGTGATTATTGAAACGGATGAGCGCGATTATCTGTATGCTTATCCGATTGCATGCAGTCACAAAAACATTACGGCAGAGCTGCCTGAGGGAGAAAAGACTTTTAATAAGGTATATTATCCCCGAATGTTGGATTTGGGCTTATGTGAAAAGGGAAGCAGGATTGTGCTCAGAGGCAGCGGCGACATACGCAGTGCAGGAGCCGGATTTGATGTAGTCGTATATCGTATGAAGCCTGAAGTGTTAAAGCAGATGATACAGGTGCTGGGCAATACACCGATGCATATTGAGAAAATGTCAGATACCTATGTGAGCGGAAAAATAGAGATGCCGAAGAAGGGGATGCTGGTAACATCTGTTCCGAACGAAGAGGGATGGAAGGTGAAGGTGGATGGAAAACAGACGGAAATCTCACCGTTTGCAGGAGTGATGTTGGGGGTAGAGCTGGAGAAAGGAAACCATCTGATAGAATTTATTTATACACCGCCCGGCTTGTATAGCGGAGC
>JAZNIP010000025.1:0-5963 GCA_045577575.1 Lachnospiraceae bacterium
GCTTGGCCTCCGACTTCGCTATCTTAAGCGTGGCAATGGTAGCTACATTATTAGTTGGCTGCGGCGCTAAAGAAGAAGCAGCTGCTCCGGCAGCAGAAACAAAAACAGAAGAAGCAGCTCCGGCAGCAGAAGCAGCTCCTGCAGAGGAAGCAGCTCCGGCAGCAGCAGGCGGAAACCTTGTAGGTGTTGCAATGCCTACAAAAGATTTACAGAGATGGAATCAGGATGGTTCCAACATGAAAGCTGAATTAGAAGCAGCTGGTTATGAAGTAGATTTACAGTATGCATCTAATGATATCCAGACACAGGTATCCCAGATTGAAAACATGATTTCCAACGGATGCAAATTACTGGTTATCGCTTCTATCGATGGTGATTCTTTAGGAACAGTTTTAGCTCAGGCTAAAGAGAACGGTATTCCTGTAATCGCTTATGACCGTCTGATTATGAACTCTGACGCTGTTTCTTACTATGCTACATTCGATAACTACATGGTAGGTACAATTCAGGGAACATATCTGAAAGATCAGCTTGACCTTGACAATGCAGAAGGTCCTTTCAATATCGAGTTAATCACAGGTGACCCTGGTGACAACAACGCAAGATTCTTCTTCGGTGGTGCTATGGACGTTCTTCAGCCATACATCGATGCAGGCAAACTGGTTGTTAAATCCGGACAGACTTCTTTCGAAGACGTTGCTACAGCTAACTGGGCAACAGATGCTGCACAGGCTAGATTTGATGCAATCCTTGCTTCCAACTACGCTGATGGTACAACACTTCATGCAGTAATGGCTTCCAACGACTCCACAGCACTTGGTGTAGCTAACTCCTTAGCAGCTAACTATACAGGAGAATATCCTCTGCTGACAGGTCAGGACTGCGATATCGCTTCCGTTAAGAACATCCTTGCTGGAAAACAGTCCATGTCTATCTTCAAAGATACACGTACACTGGCTTCTCAGGTTGTTAAGATGGTTGACGCTATCATGAAGGGCGGCGAAG
The DNA here is from genome assembly GCA_045577575.1 of Lachnospiraceae bacterium. Classification (GTDB taxonomy): domain Bacteria; phylum Bacillota; class Clostridia; order Lachnospirales; family Lachnospiraceae; genus VSOB01. Next base: position 1,006 of record JAZNIP010000025.1, read on the forward strand.
CTCCTATCAACGATACAGAAACATATGACAACGGAACAGGCATTATTCCTTCATTCCTTTGCGAGCCTGTATTCGCAGACATCAACAACTACAAAGAGCTGTTAATTGATTCTGGATACTACACAGAAGATCAGCTGAAATAAGATTATTCTGAAAATGGAATAAAAATGGGCAGGCGGGATTTATTCCCGCCTGTTTCCTAGAAAAGATGAGTAAAAGACCGTTTTGCGGTTTGATTTGATTAGATATTGGAGGGATACAGTTGGCGAAAGTATTATTGGAAATGAAAAACATCACCAAGACATTCCCTGGAGTAAAAGCCCTTGATAATGTAAACTTAAAGGTTGAGGAGGGTGAAATCCACGCTCTGGTAGGTGAAAACGGTGCGGGTAAATCCACACTGATGAATGTTTTAAGTGGTATCTATCCTTATGGTTCTTATGAGGGCGATATCATTTATGACGGAGAAGTATGTAAATTTAATAAAATCAAGGACAGTGAAGAAAAAGGAATTGTTATCATCCATCAGGAGCTGGCACTGATTCCTTATATGACAATCGGCGAGAATATGTTCCTCGGTAATGAAAGAGGACCAAAATACGCCCTTGACTGGAATGAAACCTATGGAAAAGCGGACGAACTGTTAAAAATGGTCGGCTTAAAGGAATCTTCCAGAACATTGATTAAAGACATTGGTACAGGTAAACAGCAGCTTGTAGAAATTGCAAAAGCACTTGCAAAAAAAGTTCGACTGTTAATTCTGGATGAGCCGACTTCATCACTGAATGAAACAGATTCCAAGGCACTTTTGGAGCTGATGCTTCAGTTCAAGAAGGAAGGCATGACTTCGATTATTATATCTCATAAATTAAATGAGGTTTCTTATGTAGCAGATAAAATTACAGTCATCCGTGACGGTTCCACCATTGAAACAATGGATAAGAAAACGGATGAAATTACAGAAGACCGTATCATCAAGGGTATGGTTGGACGTGATCTGACTGACCGTTTCCCGAAGCGTAAGGATGTAAAAATCGGGGAAGTATTGATGGAAGTGAAGGACTGGAATGTATATCATCCGCTTTATACGGAGAGAAAGGTTGTTGACAATGTCAGCATTAACGTAAAGCGTGGAGAGGTAGTAGGTATTTCCGGTCTGATGGGTGCTGGCAGAACCGAGCTTGCCATGAGTATTTTTGGTAAGAGCTATGGTACAAACATCAGCGGACAGCTTTTTATCAATGGCAAGGAAGTACATCTGAAAAATGTAAGGGATGCCATTAAGAATAAGCTGGCATATGTAACTGAGGACAGAAAAGGAAATGGTCTGATTCTGAGTAATGCAATTAAAATTAATACGACTATGGCAAATCTTGATGCTGTCAGCAAAAATACAGTAATCGATACGGATAAAGAGTATGCCGTAGCAGTAGAATACAAAGAAAAATTAAAAACAAAATGTCCTACGGTAGAACAGCTTGTAGGTAATTTGAGTGGTGGAAATCAGCAGAAGGTACTGCTTGCAAAATGGATGTTTGCAAATCCGGATGTACTGATTCTGGATGAACCGACCCGTGGTATTGATGTAGGTGCAAAATATGAGATTTATTGCATCATCAACCAGCTGGTTGCAGAAGGCAAATCGGTTATTATGATTTCTTCCGAACTCCCTGAGGTACTTGGTATGTGCGACCGTATCTATGTTATGAATGAAGGCAGGATTGTCGGCGAGCTTGACAGGGAAGAGGCATCACAGGAAGTTATTATGTCACACATTTTAAAATCAAGTAAATAATAAAGGAGTGTAAACAATGGATAAAGCAAAATCTTTGGCAGTAGTCAAAAAATATACAATGATAATTGCATTAATTCTGGTTACTCTGTTCTTTACATGGAAAACGGGCGGAAAGATTTTACTTCCACAGAACATCAGTAACTTAATTGCACAGAATGCATATGTATTCGTGCTGGCAACCGGTATGCTCTTATGTATTTTAACAGGTGGTAACATCGACCTTTCCACAGGTTCGGTTGTATGCTTCGTAGGTGCTGTTGGTGCGACTTTAATGGAAAATAAGGGTGTAAACGTATGGGTTTGCATTTTGGTTATGGTGCTGGTAGGTACCGCAATCGGTGCTTGGCAGGGATTCTGGATTGCATATGTACATGTACCTCCGTTTATCACAACCCTTTCCGGTATGTTAGTGTTCCGTGGACTTTCCAACGTAGTATTACAGGGTATGACAGTTTCTATTACCAATGAAACCTTTGTAAAGGTATTCGGCGGTGGAGCTGACTGCTATATTCCGGATTTTCTGGGCGGTGGCGAAGGCATGAATCTGACCTGTCTGCTGGCAGGAGCGATTGCCTGTGTTATCTATGTGGCAATTATCTTAAAGGGGCGTATGGCAAGAGCGAAAAAGGGTTATGAAATGGAAGCTCTGGCACCGGCAATGGCAAGAATGGTTATTATCTGCCTTGTAATTCTTGTAATGGCTTATAAGCTTTCTCAGTATAAAGGTATTCCGACAGCGCTTATCTGGGTACTTATTGTAGTATTTGTATATGGTTATATTACATCCAAGACAACAACAGGACGTTATTTCTATGCAGTAGGTGGTAACGAGAAGGCAACCAAGCTTTCCGGTATCAACACAGAAAGAGTTTACTTCATCGCATACACAAACATGGGCTTCTTATCTGCTCTGGCGGGTATGCTGACCATCGCTCGTATGACATCTGCACAGCCTACATATGGTCAGAACTATGAAATGGATGCTATCGGTTCCTGTTTCATCGGTGGTGCTTCTGCATACGGTGGTGTAGGTACTGTACCGGGTGTTATCGTAGGTGCGGTTCTGATGGGTGTTATCAACCTTGGTATGAGTATCATGGGTGTAGACGCAAACTATCAGAAGGTAGTAAAAGGTCTGGTTCTTCTGGCAGCTGTTATCTTCGACGTAGTTTCTAAGAAGGGCGGAAAGAATTAATTTTCCAGAAAAATGAATGTTGCGATTATAGAGGTATTTTTCAATATCTAATCAAAAAGGGCTCGCTGCACTTGTGCAGTGGGCTCTTTTAAACATTTGTCATCACAGGAAAACAGAAAATGTGACAAATGTCATAAAAAAGTTGTTACAAAAAACAGGTGATTTAATGATCTGGTTCGACTATGATAAGGATGTAACAAAAATAAATCTTTTGGGAGGAAGAAAAAGATGAAGAAAAAATTACTTAGTGCACTTCTTTGTACAGCAATGGTTGCTTCCATGTTAGTTGGATGCGGCGCAAAAGAGGAAGAAGCAGCAGCACCTGCTGAAGCTCCGGCAGCAGCAGAAGAAGCAGCTGAAGCAGTTGCAGAGGAAGCAGTTGCAGAAGCAGAAGAAGCAGCAGGCGGAAGACCTGAAGGCGGTTACAAATTCGGTTACACATGTATGGACGGTTCTAACCCTTTCTTCGTAATTCTTGAGCAGACAATGCGTGAAGAAATCGAAGCAAACGGTGACACATTAGTTTCCTTTGACCCTGCAAACGACGTTACACGTCAGATCAGTGGTGTAGAAGACCTTATCGCTCAGGGTATCGACGCTATGTTCATGAACCCTGCAGAAGCTGAAGGTATTTTACCGGCTCTGGATGCTCTGAAAGAAGCAGGTATCCCGATTGTTGGTTTCGATACAGAAGTTGCTGATATGAGCTATCTGGTATCTTACGCTGGTTCTGATAACTACAATGCTGGTTATGTTTGTGGTGAAGACCTTGTTAAGAAGCATCCGGAAGGAGGCCCAATCATCGTTCTTGATTCTCCTACAATGAACTCTGTAGTAGACAGAACAAACGGATTCCTTGATGCTATCGAAGGAAAAGGTTTTGACATCGTTGCTCAGCAGGATGCGAAAGGTAACCTTGAAGTATCCATGGGTATCGCAGAAGACTTATTACAGGCTCACGGCGATGTAATCGCTATCTTTGGTGGTAATGACCCGACAGCTCTTGGTGCTCTTGCAGCAGCAAACGCAGCAGGTCTTACAGACTGCATGATTTACGGTGTTGACGGTTCTCCTGATATCAAAGCTGAATTAGCTACAGGCGAATCCTTAATCGAAGGAACTGGTGCACAGTCTCCTATCAGCATCGCTAAGAAATCTGTTGAAATTATGTACAACTACCTTGCAGGTGAAGAAGTTGATGAAAGATATCCGGTTGAGACATTCTTAATCACAGCTGACAACGTAGCTGACTTTGGAACAGACGGATGGCAGTAAGCCGATAATCCGGTATTGATAAGCATTTAAAAGTATAGGTCATATAGATGTAACATTTATGTGGCCTATACTTTTTCTACTGAAAGAGTGAAAGAGCTAAAAATAAAGGAAGGTGATAGGGATTGGCTGGAGAATACTTATTGGAAATGAAGGGGATTCACAAACGCTTCCCAGGTGTGCTTGCCTTAAATAATGTAAACCTTACCGTAAAAGCGGGCGAGGTACATGCGCTTTTAGGTGAGAACGGAGCCGGAAAATCAACACTGATTAAGGTTCTGGGTGGTATTTATATCGCAGAAGAAGGCGAAATCTTCATTGAAGGAAAAAAAGTAACAATAGACGGAGTTAAAGCAGCACAGACAAACGGTATTGCAATTATCCATCAGGAACTGGTACTTGTACCGCACATGACAGTTGCAGAAAATATCTTCCTCGGAAGAGAACCGATGTCCGGCGGCTTTGTAGACCATAAAAAGATGACAGACGATGCTCAGCAGCTTCTGGACGAAAACAGAATGCATATCAAGGCAGATGCGTTGATTAACACTCTGACAATCGCTCAGCAGCAGATGGTTGAAATCGTAAAAGCCATCTCATTTAATTCGAAGATTCTTGTAATGGATGAGCCGACATCTTCTATTTCTGACAAGGAAGTAGGGTTCCTGTTTAAAACAATGCGCAGATTGACTTCAC
>JAZNIP010000026.1:0-2160 GCA_045577575.1 Lachnospiraceae bacterium
AATACATTCGGCGTCGTAACACCTTTTACAAGACTGATTCCGTTTCCACCCATAAACAGCTTATCCGCATTGATGGAGCTCAATATTGTATTGGTATAAGGTCCTACGCAGGACAAAATTTTCTTCCGATACTGTCCTCCCGTAAATACCACCTCATAGTCCGAATTTTCGCGGAATACATCTGCAATGTTAAAGGCATTGGTTATAATCGTAAGCCCCCGTATCTTTCGTTCTACAATCAGCTTGGCTAATTCCTGAGTCGTAGAACCCGCATCAATAATCAGAGTATTGCCTTCTTCAATGAAACGGATTGCTTTTTCCGCAATTTCCCGCTTTCTCTCCATATTGACAACCTCTTTTTCATCCTCGCCTTCTTCTTTCTGGCTGAGCCCTACTCCAACAGCCCCTCCATAGGTTCTTTTTATCTCACCGCGCTTGCTCAGCTCATTTAAATCCTTGCGAATCGTTACCGCAGATACACCGAAAACCTCTGACAATTCTGCCACGGTAATCTGTGGTTTTTGTGTAATATATTCCAAAATCCTCTGCTTTCGTTCACTGTAAAACATACATGACCTCTTTGTTTTTTTCTTTAACTATAATCTTTTTTATTTTTATTTGTCAATTTCTTTTACATTTATTCCCTTTTATACTTTCATTTTATTTCATTTTGTGTTATTGTTTATATTACAACGAGTCCTTCCTTTTCATTTGTTTTCGTTTTGTAGTATAAAGGAGGACTTATTATGAACAACCCAATACTAAATCTGGTATCAATGCGAAAAAAAGGGCTTCCCATCGGCATCCCTTCCTATTGCACTGCCAACAGCATCGTTTTAGAAGCTCTATTAGAACAAGCATGCCGCTTTCAGGATTATCTCTTGATTGAAGCAACCGCAAATCAGGTCAATCAATACGGCGGCTATACCAATATGACGCCTGCCGATTTTCGTGATTATGTATATTCACTGGCAGAAAAAGCAAATTTTCCAAAGGAAAAGCTGATTTTAGGCGGCGACCACCTCGGTCCATTAACCTGGGCTTCCGAGCCCGCGGAAACTGCAATGAAAAAAGCCGAGGAGTTGGTAAAGCAGTTCGTCCTTGCCGGATATAAAAAAATTCATCTGGATACAAGCATGCGTCTGGGGGACGATGATCCAAATGCTCCATTATCCGACAATACCATTGCAAAAAGAGGAGCACGCTTGATGAGAGTCTGCGAAGCTGCTTTTCAACAATTGGCTACCGAAAATCCCAATGAAATGCACCCTGCTTACATTATCGGAAGCGAGGTTCCGATTCCCGGAGGTTCACAGGAAGCCGAAGACAGCATCAGCGTTACCAAGCCCGAAGCATTGCAAAGCACCTTGTCCGCCTATCGTTCGGCCTTTGATGCCGAAGGACTCTCCGATGCTTTTCAGTATATCGCAGGGGTCGTTGTACAACCGGGAGTAGAGTTTGGCGATTCGGATGTGTTTTATTATAATCATCACAATGCCCTTTCTCTGATTTCCGCCGTAAAAGAGCATCCCGAATTTGTTCTGGAGGGACACTCTACCGACTATCAGACACCTGCCTCCTTAAAAAGCATGGTAGAGGACGGCATTGCCATTTTAAAAGTCGGTCCCGCTCTTACTTATTCACTTCGTGAAGGCCTGTTCGCCTTAAGCGAGATGGAGAAAATTTTAATTCCGGAAGAAAAGCAGGCTCATTTTATTGATGTTCTGGAAAATCTTATGTTGAACCAGCCACAAAACTGGCAAAAGCATTATCACGGAAGCGAAGCCGAATTAAAAGTAAAGAGGAAATTCAGTTTTTCCGATCGATGCCGCTATTATTTTTCACAGGATGAAATTACAACCGCCATCGAAACGTTACTTCAAAATATGGAATCTGTTTCCATACCACTCAACATGCTCCATCAGTACATGCCTAACCAATACACAAAAATATGCTCCGGTCTGCTTTCTGCATCACCAAGAGCACTCATAAAAGATTACGTCGTGTCTCTGGCTGAGCATTATAATTATGCCACCCGCATTAATTATACATATCCCATATAAAAAAGAGTCCGCTTGCGGACTCTCGCGCCGAGCGCGGTCGCGACAGCGACATCTTCCTTATACGCGCGAGTGCGCATCCTTGCGGAGCATTTTTGCT
>JAZNIP010000027.1:0-5120 GCA_045577575.1 Lachnospiraceae bacterium
TTTGTGGGTGGCCCCACAACCGCCCCTCACGTTGGCATGTTAAGTGACAATATCGTAAAATACTTTGCGCAGATCGGTTTCAACATGACCAGCAGCAAGCGTATGAACGAACGGTTCGATTCCGGTCGCTGGAATGGCCACGATACAATCTATGCTGAAGGTTTCTTCGCCGATGGCACACCTGCACACTATTACAGTTTCATTGAAAACGGTATGTCTTATGATATTTTCATTGAAGGCACTGCAGAAACATTACCTACTTTGGATATGTATGCATCTACTCACAGAACTATACTTCAGTAATAGACAAGAAACAAGCGCTCTCAACCGAGAGCGCTCTTGCTATAAATAAGAAGGGAGATTCGCATATGCTAGAAGTCGTAGATAGCAACTTTAGTAATGAACTTACAAACACTTCATTTAGTTATCCCGCAATTGACGGAATTATTGATAAGCGAGATTTTGAGGTGAACACTAAGTGCACACTTTATTTGATGCAGTCACCGATTTTCCTTTCTTTTGGGCATTTTCGGAAATTTTAATTTGTTCGATTCCGGTCGCCGGCAGTAATGAAAAATGGCGGAAACACTGATAAATACAGCGTTTCCGTTATTTTTTTTAATAACAGATGAATATGATATAGAGGCAGTAGCTGCATGATGTTTTGGCTCTCCGCTAGGGGAGCTGAAAAACATCGGCAAAAGAGGGGAGGTGGTGCTGATGGATATATACGAAACTTTAAGCCTGATGTTTTTAGGTGGGTCGTTCCTGATTGCACTGCTTGCCTACATAGATAGGAACAACAAGCGAAAATAAATAACCCTACCTTGTTTCTTGGCCGATACAGGTAGGGTTATCTTTGACTCTTAACTTGGAAGGTTAACCACTTTGTGGGCGGTTGCTTCTCTTTTTATGTCTTTATTATAGTATGGCAGAAAAAATGTTTCAAGAGAAATTTAATCGCCCACCTTAAATCAATAAGCTTTTAGAAAAAAGAAAGTTAGAGGATAAAAAATACTTAGGCTAATAACAGAGGCAGAACCCCTGGAAAAACGAAAAGATTGATTTGTCCTTGAGGTAAACGATAAATCTGTACTGCCCTGATATCTACCAAAAACTCAGTTTAGCTTCGTTCATGCAACTGAGTTGAATTTTACAAACAGCCAGTGCTTATGCGGGGTTTCGGTTTTTTGGTATTGAAAATTTATGTTCATAGGCTTTCTTGTTAAGGTTGCTGATGGTTCCGGGAGAGACTTTAGTTCCCCATAGAGCTTCAGTAATATCCTCTACATGGCGTATGGATACGCCGGCCAGATACATTTCAATGAGTACTTCCTCAACGGAGCATTCCTTATGGCGATAACGGTCAATGATTGCAGTTTCAAACTGAACACCTTTAAGCTTAGGAAACTTCAGGGTGACATCCCCTGCGGTAGTCTGGAAGTTACGATTGTAATGACCGGAACGATAGCCCTTACGATCACCGGGGCGCTCGTACTTTTCAGCATTTACCAGTTCTTCCGCTTCATGGTATACGTTATCTGTAGACCGCTTTTTTCTTTTAGCATATGTGCCGATATAGATAGTATAGGGGAGGGGATAAGTCTATGAATATAAGTCGAGTGGACATGGCTGCGAAGCAGAACTTTGGAAGCAATACAAGGAGTATAGGGGGAATTCAGCTTCCGAATTTTAATTCTTCCTATGTGTATAGCCAAAATAAAACGGATACAAGCAGCTTGGAATATGGAGAGAGAATAAAAAAGCAGGCATATATGGATTATGCGAATGGGAAGTTTCAAAATATGTCGGCTAACTTTAACCGATTGATGAAAAGTTATGTTTCCGAAGTATCTCCCAATCGGAAAGGAATTATAACATCGGGGCTTACGGCAGTATCCAAAAAGAGTAAAATCGGCGTTAAGCCGATAGATTTTGTTGCTACATTGATGGAAGGAAAAGTAATATATCAAAAATCATCTGCTGGAAATAATGTATATATGGAATTCTATGATAAAAATGGTGAAAAGGTGGCGAAATATTCAAATAATGGATGGACGATGCTTAATACAAAAGCAGAAACGGCCAGACAAATAGAGCTGTGTTCGCTATATAATAAAGCATGGAATGAGGCAAAGAGCAGTTTTGAGAGAGAAAGGAATATTCCTTAAATAATGTAAAGTAGAGGCTGGTTTTTGCATATTATATTTGAGAGAATATGATAAGAAGTGAGATTATTTGGAAAAGATAGAGACATATGTCCCTGAGGAAAGTCTTGATGGGATTCTGCACAGGTGGCCGGAAGCGACAGCAGTTATGAAAGGAAGCTTGAGATATCCTGAGCTTAACGGAGTAGTAAGACTATATCAAACCGGATGTGGTGTAATTGTGGCTGCAGAGATTAGTGGATTGCCGGTTGAAGAAAAAGTATGCGGAAATTCAGTGTTTGGATTTCATATACATGAAGGTGGCAGATGTGAAGGAACGGTGCAACAGCCTTTTGAAAGAGCAGGGAGCCATTATAATCCAAAGGAATGTGAACACCCGCAGCATGCAGGAGATTTACCGCCTTTATTTGGAAACAATGGTTATGCACTTTCTGTTTTTTTAACGAATCGTTTTTCTGTTTCAGAAGTAATCGGAAGAACAGTAATTATACATCTGCATGCAGATGATTTTATGACACAGCCTTCCGGAAATTCAGGAGAAATGATTGCATGTGGAGAGATACAGAGTAGCGGACGATAGCATAATAGTAGAATGGTCATCAGAAAAGGAAGAAATACAGCAAAATACTGTATTTCTTTTGTTTTTATTTCCGGTTTGCGATATAATGTGTAAAAGTGATAAATTTTTACATTTTACGACAGAGAATGGATTGGAGAAAAGAATGTTTTGGTGGATAGTGTCGACATTATGTGCTTTTTTTGTAAAGGGGCTTTGCGGCTTTGCCAATACACTTGTTTTTTCCACGATTCTCAGCTTCGGAAATAATAATATTAATATATCACCGATAGAGCTTTTGCTCGGATATCCGGGAAATATTATTCTGGCATGGAAAGAGAAAATGAAGATTAAGTGGCACCTATGCGTACCACTTGCCGGGCTTGTATTGCTTGGAAACATTCCCGGGATTTTTCTTTTGAAAAATGCGGACACCGGAATGATAAAGCTGATTTTTGGCTTTGCAATTATTCTGATTGGAATGGAAATGCTGTTTCGAGAAATGATGTCGGGGAAAAACGGTGCAGGACAGTCAGAGAAAAAGGGCTCTAAAATTGTATTGGCGATAATAGGAGTTTTATCGGGCATCCTTTGCGGATTGTATGGAATCGGAGCATTGCTTGGTGCATATATCGGACGTGTAACGAAGGATACCGCTTCTTTTAAGGCGAATATCTGTATTGTCTTTGTAGTAGAAAATACATTCCGTATGGTAATGTATTTGGCATTGGGGATTATTACATACGAAGCGGCAATGCAGGCATTGCTGATGGTGCCTTTTATGCTGTTGGGGTTAGCAGCAGGTATGCTGAGTGGGCGGTTTTTAAGTGAACGGATAGTAAAAAAGCTTGTAATCGTGCTACTTATTTTATCCGGTGTAGCATTGATTATCAATCATGTCGGATAAAGGATTGAATAAAATATATAAGGATAAGAGGGAGAAAAATAATGAAGAGAAAAGTGATGGGTACAATTTTGATAATGTTGCTTTTGGCAGGTAGCTGTATGACAGTGAGTGCACAGGAGGCAGCACAGCAGGAGGATGCAGAACTGGATGTGTTAAAGGAGGCACTTATCAAGTTTGCAATGACGATGGAGCAATAGAAATTTTTGATAAGCCATTAGGGGTAATTGATGGTGTAACGATTAGAATAGGAAAGCGGGAAAAAGAATGTACGAAGCAATGGTTTTGTTGCAGATATTCGGGGTTGTACTGGCTATCTGTGCATTGATGACATTATTTCATGGAGAAGCGACGTATGCGCAAAAACTAATCATGCTGTTTGTTGTGGCAATATTGGTACAAAGCTCAGCTTATTTATTGGAGCTTGTGGCAAAGGATATGTCTGCGGCAATGGTTGCATTGAAAATGCAATATTTGGGAAGCAGCTTTGGGGTTTTGTTTTATATGCTGTTTATTTATTGCTATTGCGGTTATCAGGTGCGACCGTTGATGTGGTGGATTTTTTCTATCGTGGATTTATTCGTACTGATATTAGTCTGGACATCTGATTATCATAATATTTATTATTCAAGTGTTGCATTTGTAGATACCGGACTGTATCCACATTTGGAGATAACTTATGGAATAGGCTTCTGGCTGTATATGAGTGCGTCTGTGGTGATTCCGTATATTATTTGCATGGCAGTTTTGCTGCAACGATTTCGAGAAGAAAAGCGGGAAAAAAAGCGCAGAGTATTGAGCTTTATTATTGCAGGAACGACGATTCCGATGATTATGCTGATTGTTTATGTGATGCGTCTGTTACCTGAGGGTTATGACCCGACCTCAGTAGCAATGTCTTTGACTCTTTCATTGATGGTAATTTTAATCTGGAACAAAAGAGATTTTGATATGGTGCGTGTGGCATCCGATACGGCAATGGATGCTATGCAGGACTCTATTATCGTAGTGGATGAAAATCGAAGAATACTGCGGTATAACAGAAGTGCAATGGAGAGATTTCCTGAGCTGAAGGAAAAACGTAAGCTGATGGAGGTTGCTCATTTCCCGATGCATATTTTAGCAGAGGAGACAAGCGGAGAGTTCGAGCTGAGGGGCAGGCATTATAAAAGCTATGTAGGGGAAATTTTGGATTATGAATCTGAGGTTTGCGGATATACCATTTTTATAACGGATATGACGGAGACCTATGAGCATATTCAGGAATTAAACCGTATGCGTGAGATTGCAGAAGGTGCAAATCAGGCAAAATCGGATTTTCTTGCAAATATGTCTCATGAGATTCGTACTCCGATGAATGCGATTATCGGTATGAGTGAATTTGTCATGGAGGAATGCCACGGCAGAAAGGTTTTTGATTTTGCTCATAATATCAAGGTCGCTTCGCTGCATCTTTTGACAATCGTTAATAATATTTTGGATTTATCCAAGG
>JAZNIP010000028.1:0-3830 GCA_045577575.1 Lachnospiraceae bacterium
CCCTCAATTACCTTAGCGGCCTTTTCTCCAGCTGCTCACCTGCCAGGTGAACCAACAAATCCGAAATAAAGAATACCGGGTCATCCTCTTCTTCGCCAATTTTCACCTCTACGGTGGTTCCGTCTTTTTTTACTACTACACCGTGAAGTGCCAGCGGAATCGTTACCCACTGATATTTTTTGACACCGCCATAATAATGGGTATCCAGATAAGCAAAGCCACCGTCCTCATAAAGAGGATTCTGTTTTACATCCAGACGAGGAGAATCAATGTGTGCTCCTAAAATGTTCATTCCGCACTCTAACGGACTGTTTCCCAAATGGAACATTACAATGGATTTGTTCATACAAACAGAATAAACCTTATCACCCGGCTTTAATGCCTGCCCATTCTTCTGAATTACCGCCAGCTCCTGATAGCCTGCCGCTTCAATCTTATTGACAATCACATCAATGCATTCTCTTTCTGTTTTTCCCTCATCCAGAAACTGCATATACTCTTTTGTAAAACGCTCCAGTTCTTCTAACTGGCTGTCATTATAGGTTTCCCATACGTTTTTCTTTTCCATAAAATCTCCTTTTTACGGAATAGGAACCCGGACACCTCCGGATTCCTATTATCATTTTTATTCATCTGCTACTGACGCAGTTCAATGCCCATGCCTTCCAGACCATTTAAAATCTTCTTCATTGCACCGGAAACATCATTGTCATCCAGTGTTCTGTCCTGTGCACGGAATACGATGGAATATGCTACGGACTTGAAGCCCTTCTTAATCTGTTCTCCTTCATAAATATCAAACAGGTTGTAGCTTTCCAGAATCTTGCCGCCACGCTGTGCAATCATTTTTTCAATCTGGCCAACCAAAATTTCTTTCGGTACTACCATACTGATATCACGGGTTACTGCCGGATATTTTGCAATGCCTGTATATTTTCTGTCAAATGTTGCAAATGGCTCTACCGCCGGCATATCCAGTACTGCAACATAAACTCTTGTGCCGATATCATAGTTATCTGCTACCTGCGGATGCAGTTCACCAAGATATCCCACTACTGTATTTTCATAACGAATCAATGCCTGACGTCCCGGATGCAGATATGGTTTTCCTGCATTTGGATCATACTCACATTTTTCCTTCATACCGATGCTTGTAAAGAATTCTTCAATCACACCCTTCATAGTGAAGAAGTCACCCTCTCCATACATACCGAATGTCATCTGCATTCTTTCCTCCGGCAGCTCGGTTACCGGCACCTGATGAGGCAGATAAATATTGCCCAACTCATATAATCTAACGTCTTTATTTCTTCTGTTATAGTTTGTTGCCAGAGAAGTCAGAATACCATTTAAGGAAATGGTTCTCATAATGGAGAAATCTTCACCAAGAGGATTGGAAATCGTAACTGTTTTTCTCAGTTCATCGTCCTCTGCAAGAAGCAGCTTGTCAAATACCTTCGGGCTTTCGAAGGAATAGGACATACCCTGTGAAAATCCGCAATACTCTGCAATATCTCTTGCTTTCTGCTCGATACGAAGCTTGAACGGCAGCTTACCTGTAGTAGCTTCGCCGCTTGGCAATGTGGTCGGAATCTTATCATAGCCAAAGAATCTTGCCACTTCCTCTGCGATATCCGCAAATCCTACCAAATCCTGACGGAAGGACGGGATAATCAGCATCTGATCCTCTGCTCTGTATGTTAATTCCAGTCTTTCAAAAATCTTTAACATATCTTCTGCAGATACCTCTGTTCCAAGCAGACTGTTGATTCTCTCCGGCTCAAACGGAATCTCGCGAAGCGGAGCAAGTGGCTCACATACGTCTACCATACCTGCAACCACCTGACCACAGCCCAGCTCTTCGATGAGCTGACAAGCACGATTAATTGCCGCTTCTGCATTTCTCGGATCAAGTCCCTTTTCAAATTTACCGGAAGCGTCTGTTCTAAGACCTACTCTCTTTGCAGATTTTCTGATATTCGGACCATTAAAGGTAGCCGCTTCAAAGAGAACTGTCTTTACATCATCGGTAATCTTGGAATTTTCACCACCCATGATACCCGCAATACCGATTTCTTTTTCTGCATCACAAATCATCAGTACATCATTGTCCATTTTTCTCATCTGACCGTCCAGAGTCTGGAACTCGTCACCGTCTTTTGCACGACGAACAATAATTTTATGACCTGCGATTGTATCTAAGTCAAAAGCATGCATCGGCTGTCCGTATTCTTCCATGACATAGTTAGTTATGTCAACCAGATTGTTAATTGGACGGATACCGCTTGCTGCCAGTCTTCTCTGCATCCATTTTGGAGAAGGACCGATTTTAATGTTTGTGCAGACTCTTCCGCAATAACGTGTACACAAATCCTTGTCCTGTACTTCTACGCTGATGTAATCATTTACATCACCTGTTTCATTTTTGATTTCTACAACCGGAGCAATAAACGGCTTATTAAATGTAGCCGCTGCTTCTCTTGCAATACCAAGTACACTGTAGCAGTCTACACGGTTCGAGGTTACTTCGTACTCAAATACCGTGTCACGCAGTCCAAGTGCTTCTACTGCATCTGCACCTACCTGTGCATCCTCCGGGAAGATGTAAATGCCGTTTTCCGGTGCTTCCGGATACATTTCTCTGGTGGAACCAAGCTCTTCAATAGAGCACATCATACCATTGGACGGTACCCCACGCAGCTTACCTGCTTTGATTTCAATACCGTCTGCCGGAAGCGGACCGTCACTGTGAGCACTGCCTGCCACTTTACCGCCATCCAATACAACCGGTACTTTATCCCCTTCTTTTACATTAGGTGCACCTGTTACAATCTGAGTCACTTCTGTTCCCACATCTACCTGGCACACAATTAATTTGTCTGCGTCCGGATGCTTCTCAATTTTCTGAATCTGTCCGATAACGATTTTTTCCAGATTTTTATCTAATCTCTCATAGCCTTCTACCTTTGTGCCGGACAATGTCATGGCATCACAATATTCCTGATCTGTGCAGGAAAGCTCCGGTACATATGCTTTAATCCAAGATAATGCTGTATTCATAATTCATATTCTCCTTTTTTCTGCTCACTTATACGTTGCGATTCGCTTTGCTTATAGCTTTTCTCTTTCCTAGAACTGCTTTAAGAAACGAATGTCGTTTTCATAGAGCAGACGCATATCATCAATTTCGTATTTCAGCAGGGAAATACGCTCCAGACCGATGCCAAACGCAAATCCTGTATATTCCTTCGGATCGATACCGCACATCTCAAATACATGAGGATGCACCATACCACAGCCAAGAATCTCAATCCATCCACTGCCTTTACAGAAACGGCAGCCTGAACCCTTACATTTGAAGCAGCTTACATCCACCTCAGCACTAGGCTCTGTGAATGGGAAATGATGAGGTCTGAATTTAACCTTTGTATCTTCTCCAAACAATTCCTTTGCGAACTCTGCCAGTGTTCCCTTTAAGTCAGCAAAGGTGATATTTTTATCTACTACAAGACCTTCAATCTGATGGAAGGATGGGGAATGGGTTGCATCTACTTCGTCTGCACGGAACACTCTTCCCGGTGCAATCATACGAATCGGCAGCTTACCCTGCTCCATAACACGCGCCTGTACCGGTGATGTCTGGGTACGCAGTAAAATATCTCCGTTTACATAGAAGGTGTCCTGCTCATCCTTTGCCGGATGGTCTGCCGGAATATTCAGCGCCTCAAAGTTGTAATAATCCTTTTCTACTTCCGGTCCTTCTACCACTTCATATCCTAAACCAATGAAAATGTTTTCTACTTCCTCTAATACGGTAGTATTTGGATGTC